>CALXDU010000049.1 GCA_944387145.1 uncultured Oscillospiraceae bacterium
GGCCCAGTTCTGGCTGTGAGACGTGAATGAAGCTGTGTAGTGATACTTATCTTACCTTCACTTTTTCATTCAACGATGTCAACCAAAAGAACAGGGAGGGCAATCAGTATGGCAGCAGCGGAGCGGATTACATTTGCAGACTTTCAGGAACGGTTCAAGACCGAGGAGCAGTGCCGGGATTATTTATTCCAGCAGCGGTTTCCGAACGGGTTTGAGTGCCCCTCTTGTGGTGCGAAGGAGTATTACCCCATTGGTATCTTTCAACAGACCCTGACTGAGGTTGAAAATGCTTTGTCCACTGCTGGAAATGCTATTAAAAATCATAGACCGATTCGGGATATGGAATTGAAGCTCTACAGCGAACTGTATCCGGAAGAAGCTTCATTGATGCTGGATTATCTATCCAGTCTTAGAAGCTTGCTGAAGCGTGAACTTGGAGTTGATGAACCAACAATTATTGATGACTGGAACTGCAGTGATGCACGGAAGTATTACATTGACACTAAGGGCATTGCTGACTATATTGAAGAAAAATGTGGTTGGAAGCGCGGTTCTGTGGATTATGATGTAGAGATTATCAATCAGATTAACATCCTGCGCAAAGGGGATTACACATATCCGTATGGAGGTAAGAGCAGACTTCCAGTTTTTGTGACTTCGAACAGTAAACTTGCCTATACGTTCCGTGATTACATTACTGAAAGTGATGAAAATGGGAAGGGATGGAGCGCACATGCACTTCCTGTTATTTCTGACAACATGCTTCTGTATCGTATTTGGTTGCCCTATGCAACAGAATTTAGTGATTTACCTGCACTGACACTGTCTAGGTTCGCATATTCTGCTCAGAGTGAAGGCGTTGTATTCTTTGAGGAGTTCCGCAAAGTGGCAGCCGGACTGGATCGGATACGCAATGTGGACTTGATCAGTACGACTGAAGCAACACATAGAAAACTGGAAGATATTCTCATCAGGGAGACAAACGGCGAACTGGATCAAATGACATCCGAAGTGGTGGCAACCTCTTTCGACGAATGTGTTCGCATGAAGCATATTGACTTAGTAGAAGAAAACAGAGATCTAAATGAAAGAGCGGAAGCAAGGGAAGCACAGGTAATTCGGCTGTTGGCAAGAGACTACGTTAACAAACTCGGATGGTTTCGAGTACTGCTACTTGCGGCAAAATATTGGTGGCTGCTGGGCTTTGGTATCTTGTTTGCTGTGACAACTATAATTAGTGACAATGTGTATTTACGAAGCATCTCGATGATGCCGATCCTGATTCAGGTGGTTCAATTTGGACTGGACAAATTTGTTGATGACAGAGGTCTTCGATATAGAGTATATGACAGAACACTGTCTTATGTGAAGCGCAAATATTCTAGTAAGATATCCAGAAAAGTTGTAGCGGCAGGATACGATTCAGACAAGGATGCTGTCATTGATTACTGCGTGACCCATACCCCGGTATTTGATAGGCTAAAGAAGTAATAGTAATACTATCTCATCAAGTGTTCTGGCCGGGAGAAAACAATTGGCGATTTCCGCCGGGCCCGAACACCTCCTGATATTGCGGATGGTGAACAGACTGCTTTGAAAATGAGACATAGTGCAAACAGATCGTGCTGCATTTCGCAGCACGATCTGTTTTTGTTATCGGATAGGGCAGGCGCCGCTTGCACAGTCGGAAAGACCTAAGTCCAGTTCACTCTCCTCCTGCTCATACCGGGACAGAAGAGACGGATTGAAAGCCCGCATGGCCGCCTTGCGCTGCTCATATTCAGCCTGGTCAATGGCCTCATAGGGAAGAAGCTCATAGAAGCTATCGTCGAAGCTCAGGAAGGACAGTGCCACCACATCATCCCAGTTGTCCCAGACCCACTGCTCGACCTCGTCCCACTCGTTGTCCCGGACGTGGACGGTGATGGAGCAGTTGTGGTCAACATAGTGGGTCATAAACAACTTGTAGTTTTCCAGCTGTTCAATGGCCGAAACATCTGCTTTGACGCGACCTGCAGGGGCCTGTACCGGGAATTCAATGACCTTGGTGGTAGGGTCATCCGGGTCCTGGCCCACCTCGGGAAGCACCGGGTAGCCAAGTTCCTCACAGACACGGCACAGAGGGTCACTGGCGCTGATCCGGACCCGGCGGATATAGTAAGCGGAGTGGGAATAGTGGATGCCGCTGGACACGGTAGGCAGCAGGGACAGGGTGCCCTCGGGCTTGATGGTGGTAGCCAGCAAAGGCTCCGAGCTGCCCAGCCGGGCCGCAATCCCGGCTGCCGCCTGATGAACCGTCTGACGCATCTCATCGAGCAGCTTTGCCTGATCCTCCCGGCTCATGCTGGTAGCGTTGACCATGTCCTGCCAACCGGTGATGGAACAACCGATGAGCCGATCCCGCTGCTGCACTAGGTTCCAACGGTGCATCTCCAGCTTGCGGCAGGTCATCCGATATCCGGCCCGGGCAGAGAGTCGCTGGGCTTCCATCAGCCCATCCTTATCCAGCTTTCCATCGTGGACAAAGGCCATGACGTTGACGGTAGTCAGGTTGCAAAGGCCATGGCTGTCCAGCAGAATCTCACCGCAGGGGTTGCAGCCATTGAAGTTTTCCCGGCGCTTCTTGCCGGCTTCTTCGTTGATCCAGCCGGGCTCGCCAGAGTAACGCATCTGCTGCATGTGCCAGTGGAGCTTCTCCCGGCTGGGCTTTTTCCGGTAATAAATGGAGTTGTTGCTCATCTGCCGGTGAGCGATGGATTTGTCAATTTCCCAGCGACCGCCAATGTTGCGGTAAAGCTGGCTCTTTGCCTGGATGCAGGTCTCATCGTCTGCGTCGATCAGTCCAATTTCCGAGGTCCGCCGTACGCCGCCGGAGACCACGTTTTCGCCAATGATATTGGCAATATCCAGAAGGTCAATGGGTTTGAGGTTGGTCCAGACCTCCATGTTCCGCTGACCGGCAGCACGAACCACCTTGTGGATCTTGTCCAGCATAGCCATCATGGAGCCGTAGCCGCTGGCTGTTCCGCCGAAGTTCTTCAGCCGTTCTCCCTTGGGACGGATGGAATCGTAGACCACGATGATCTTCTTCACCGAGGCATACTCCCGGTTGGTCAGGATATCAAAGTAGTGCTGCAGCGCCTGGGCCCAGCCTTCCTTGGAATCGCCGATGGACATGGTCACCGTGTCCCGGGTAAAGGTCAGGTCGGTAAACTCCAGCCGATCGGCCGGGGCCTTGGCATCATAGGACTTATGGAGAATTTCCAGATTGGTCCGCACCTGCGGCAGCTGGTCGGCGTCGCTCTGAAGCACCCGGACGCCAACGCCGCTGCCAACCATCAGCAAGTAGAACAGGTCATGGTAGGCAGAGAAGTCGTCAATGACCGTAAGGCCTTTTACATTTTCTGCAATAAAAATTTTAGGTTTTGTTAGACTGATAACTTCTCGCATCCACATATACAGTTGGCCGCGACTTTCAATGGAAGGCACATCATTCTCTTTTACTGCCGCCGGTATTATTGGGAAGAAGAACGGCTTGCGCTTTCGCCCCTGCCGCCGGTTCCGTATGAATATATGGAGCGTAGGACTGCCAAGGTATCCTTGTCTGCATGAAAGCCGTCCCCGCCGCCTCCACCGTGGAGGTGGACGGGGAGTACCGGCTGAAACGGGAGGGTACCAGCCTGCAATGGAATATTGCCGACGAATCCGCGCTGGAAGCGGCCCTTCGCCTGAAAGACGGGGATGGAATTGTAACGGTTCTGACCATGGGGCCCGCCAAGCTGGAAGCGGCGCTGAAGGAGCTGCTGGCAAGAGGGGCGGACCGGGCGGTGCTGATCACCGACCGGCGCATGGCCGGAGCCGATACCCGGGCTACCGCCGCCGCCCTGAAAGCCGCGGCGGAGAAAACCGGGCCGTTTGATCTGATCCTCTGCGGCCGCCGGGCCATCGACGGGGAAACCGGACAGGTGCCGGGAGAGCTTGCCGCCGCTCTGGATATCCTCTGCGTATCCAACGTGGAGCGGCTGGAGAAAACGGAAACCGGCATGCGGCTGTTCCGCCGAACGGAAAACGGCGTGCAGGAGCTGGAAGCGGCGGGGCCGCTGGTGGTCAGCATGTGCGAGTACGCTTACCATCTGCGCCTGCCGGGAATTCTCTCCATGCGCCGGGCAAAGAGCAAGACCGTGGAGATCCTTACCGCTGACGATCTGGAACTGAAGACCGGGGAATGCGGCCTGAAAGGGTCGCTGACCAAGGTCATTACCATGGAGGCAAAATACCCGGGCCTGCGGAAAGGACCGAAGGAAACCGATCTTTCCAAAGCAACGGAACAAATCCAAGCCATGCTCCGGGAGGTGCGGCCATGAAGGAAATTCTGGTGCTGTGTCCCCACGGGGTGGACGGGGGACTGCTGAGCAAGGCATACGCGCTTTCCGAAGGGAATCTTCGTGTCCTTGTCCTCGAAGGGGAGGAACAAACCGCTGAAGGATACGGCGCGAAATACATCCATACGATCAAAACAACACCGCCGGACGAAGCCGCCTTTGCCGGGTGGCTGGCGGAGAAGATTCAAAGCTGGGGCAGCACCATTGTCCTAGCCCCTGCCACCATCGCTATGCGGAACATCATGCCCATGCTGGCATGGAAACTGAATGCCGGCCTCACCGCCGACTGTACCGCGCTGGACATGGCGGGGGAGGACCTGCTCCAGACCCGGCCCGCCTTTGGCAATTCCCTGATGGCATCCATCCGTTCCCTCAGCACCATCCAAATGGCCACAGTCCGCCCCGGAACCTTCCGCCCGGTGGAGCAAAAAGCCAACGAACCGGAAATCATTCCGGAAAGCGGCCCGGCAGAAACGGGAAAGGTCAGGGAACTGTCCTTCACGGAATTTGCCGGAGGAAAGCCCCTGTCTCAGGCGGATGTGATCATCGCGGGGGGCATGGGCGTCGGCTCCAAAGAAGGCTTTGAAAAGCTGGCGAAGCTGGCATCCCATCTGGGAGCCGGACTTGCCGCCTCCCGAAGTGCGGTGGACGCGGGATACGCGCCCTTCCGCTGCCAGGTGGGCGTGACCGGCGTCACCGTCTGCCCTCGGCTGTACATCGCCGTGGGAATCAGCGGCGCGGTGCAGCACCTTGCCGGAATGTCCGGCTCGGAAAAAGTGATCGCCATCAATTCAGACCCCAAAGCCCCCATTTTCGGCTATGCCGACTATGGTTACGTAGGGGACTGGGAAACCATTATCGACCGTTTACTTCACTTAGAGGAGGAAACATTATGAACTTCAAAAAGGCGTACACCCCCGCCAACGGTTATACCAAGATCTGCGAGATCGGCAAATGCAGCCTGAAAAAGCTGGAGTTCGGTATCATCGAACTGGAAGCGGGCCAGACCCTGCCCTTCTACACCGAGGACCGGGAAGTTGCCTTCATCATGCTGGAGGGCCACTGCAATGTGACCTGCAACGGCGAAAACTGGGAGAACATCGGCAACCGTGCGACCGTGTTTGAAAACCGGAAGGCGGAGTCCTTCTATATGCCGAGAGAACAGCATCTGGAGATTACCGCCATCGACCATATCAAGATCGCCGTCTGCGGCACCCCCGTCACGGAAAAGACCGAGCCGCAGGTGCTGCGGGAGGATCATGTGGTGCTGAAGCTGCTGGGCGAAGTGCCCTACCAGCGGGAGACCAGCTTCATCATCGACGGCAATTCCAACGCCAAGATTCTGACCATCGGCGAAGCCTACTGCACCGAGGGCAACTGGGCCGGTTTCCCGCCCCATAAGCATGACGAGGACAATATGCCCAAAGAGTGCATCGCTGAGGAAATTTACTACTTCCTGTTCAATCCCAAGCAGGGCTTTGCCGTGCAGTGCCTGTACACTTCCGACGGCAGCCTGGATGAGGCCTACCGGGTGAAGAACGACGAGCTGGTGGAGTTCCCCTACGGTTACCACACCACCGTGTCCACTCCCGGCTACCAGACCTACTTCCTGTGGCTGATGGCGGGCGATTATCAGGGCTTCAACCGCAGCAACGACCCCGAACACGACTGGATTGGGAAATAAACAGACGGGTAAATTGGAGTTTGCGGACAGCGCCCGCGGGCAATGCGCACCCGGTGCGTCGGTTGTCGTTACGCCATTGGGTACCGCCCGGTATCTTTCTTGCGGTGGTAAATTAGCGTTCGGCGGGCTGGTGCGAAGCTCCCTTGGCTCCCCCTCTGGGGGAGCTGGCACGCCGGAAGCGTGACTGAGGAAGTGTCCTTAAGACCAGCGACACTCCCTCCGACCCGGCTTACGCCGGGCCACCTCCCTCAGAGAGGGAAGGCAAGGCGTTTCCTCTACAAACTCCAATTTCACACGCAAATGTGAAAAATTCCTCATAACCCTGACGAACATTCTCTCGTCAGGGTTTCCTAAAAGGAAGGAAGATCAAGATGCAATATGTATTGGGCGTAGATATCGGCAGCGGTTCGGTAAAGCTGACCCTGCTGGGACGAGACGGCATCATCGCTGCCACCGGCGGATGTGAGTACCCCACCCACTACCCACAGGTGGGCTGGTGTGAGCAGAACCCGGAGGACTGGTGCAGCGCCTTCAAATCCGCTTTCGCGGACATCCTGAAAGCGGCGCAGGCAAAGCCGGAACAGATCGAGGCCCTGTCCTTTGACGCGGCTACCCACACCGCTGTTTTGCTGGACGAAAACAAGCAGGTCATTCGTCCCGCCATTCTCTGGACAGACCAGAGAAGTAAGGCAGAAGTTCAGGAATTGAAGGAAACCTGCCTGGACACCATTATGGCCCAGGTGCGAAACGCCCCCACCACCGTCTGGACCCTGCCCCAGTTTATGTGGCTGAAAAAGCACGAACCGGAAGCATGGGGAAAAATCCGGCATATTCTCTTTGCCAAGGACTATCTGCGCTACCGGATGACCGGAACCATGGAGACAGACACCATTGACGCGGCAGGCTCCATGTGCTACAATGTAGAAAAAGAATGCTGGTCAAAAGAGCTGTGCGGTCTTTGCGGCATTGACGAAAGCTAGCTGCCCAGACTCTGCGCTCCCACCGATCTTGTCGGTACGGTGGGGGGAGCGCGGGCAGAAGAATTCGGCCTTGCCCCGGGAACAAAGGTACTGGTTGGCACCACGGACACAGTGATGGAGGTTTTCGCCGCCGGCAATGTGGAGCCGGGCCATTCCACTGTGAAGCTGGCTACTGCCGGCCGCATCTGCGTGGTCACCGACCGGCCTGTGGATTCTCCCTTTATTTTCAACTACCGCCATGTGGTACCGGGCCTGTGGTATCCCGGAACTGCGACGGCCAGCTGTGCCGCCAGCTACCGCTGGTACCGGGACGCCATCGGCCGGGAACCTTTTGCCCAGCTGAACATCCCGGCGGAGCAGATCGCCCCCGGCAGCGACGGGCTGATGTTCCATCCCTACTTAAACGGAGAACTCACCCCCTATAACGATCCCGATCTGAAAGGCAGCTATACCGGCATCAGCTCCATCCATACCACCGCCCATTTCACCCGGGCGACCCTTGAAGGCGTTGCCATGAGCCTGAAGGACTGCCTGAACACTCTGAACGGCCTTGGGGTGGAAATGAAGCGGGTGCGGATCATCGGCGGCGGTGCCAAGGGCACCCTCTGGCGGCAGATCGTGGCGGATGTGCTGGGCATCGAAATGCAGAAGGTAAAGGTGGACGATTCCTCCTTTGGCACCGCCATGCTGACGGCGGTGGGCATCGGCTGGTTCGGCAGCTTTGCCGAGGCGGCGGAGACCTGCGTCCAGATTGACTCCGTCTCCACACCGAACCCGGAAAACCAAAAGGTCTACGAAAACCTGTTCAAAAAATACAAAGCAGTCCACGACGCTCTGGCTCCCATCTACCGGGCGTAATCACAAAGGAGGAAAAACAATGGCATATCAACATTGGTCCTATGACACCCTGCACCGTCTGTGCATGGACGCGTTCCAGAAATTTGGCTTCACCGAGGCCGAGGCGGACATCATTCAGGATGTTCTGCTGACCTCGGACCTGTACGGCATCGAGTCCCACGGTATGCAGCGGATGGTGCGCTACCACAAGTGCATTGAAAAAGGCATGATCGACGTTCACGCAAAGCCTGAGGTGGTCTTTGAGACACCCATCTCCGCCGTCATCGACGCCCACGAGGCCATGGGCCAGCTGGTGGGCCACCAGGCCATGGAAATGGCCATCGAGAAGGCCAAGACTTCCGGCGTGGGCATCGTCTCCGTGCGCAACTCCAACCACTACGGTATCGCCGGTTACTACGCCAAGATGGCCTGCAAGGAAGGCCTGATGGGATTCTCCTGCACCAACAGTGAGGCCATCATGGTTCCCACCTTCGGCCGGAAGGCCATGCTGGGCAGCAACCCCATTGCCTGCGCTTTTCCCGCCGAGCCTTACGATTTCTTCTTTGACGCCTCCACCACTGTTGTAACCCGTGGCAAGCTGGAGATGTACAACAAGATGGAAAAGCCTCTGCCCGAGGGCTGGGCACTGGACAAGGACGGTCACCCCTCCACCGATGCCCCCGACGTGCTGGCGAACATCGTTGCCAAGCGGGGCGGCGGCATCATGCCTCTGGGCGGCTCCACCGAGCAGCTGGGCAGCCATAAGGGCTACGGCTACGGCATGCTGTGCGAGATTTTCTCCTCCATCCTCTCCATGGGCGCGACTTCCAATTACTGCATGACCGGCGGCAAGGGCCAGATTTGCCACGGCTTCATGGCCATCAACCCCGCCTACTTCGGCGATCCCGAGGCCATTAAGCAGCACTTCTCCACCTACCTGCAGGAGCTGCGGGAATCCCCCAAGGCGGATGGTCATGACCGGATCTACACCCACGGCGAAAAGGAAATCGCCGCCATCGCCGACCGCAAGGCCAACGGCATCCCCGTCAACGACAACACCATGGTGGAGGTCCTGGACCTGTGCAACTATCTGGGCCTGGACTTCGGCAGTTACTTCGGCGACTACCGTCCCCCTGTGAAGGAAGACGTGTTTAAGGGCAATTACTAAACCGGAGGACACCAACATGATCTCCATCCCCTACGGCAAAACCCACATAGATTGTGATTTTCCCTGCAAGGCCGTGCTGACTTCCCGGGTGGATCAGCTGAAAAGTGACGTTTCCGGCCGGGAACTGGTGGAGCGGGCTATGGAAAACCCCATTGGCTCGGAAAAACTGTCCCAGCTGGCGGTGGGTAAAAAAACCTGCACCATCATCATCTCCGACCACACCCGCCCGGTGCCCAGCCGGGATATCCTGCCCCCGATGCTGCGCCAGCTGCGGGAGGGGAATCCGGATATTGCTGTCACATTGCTGGTAGCCACAGGCTTTCACCGCCTGACTACCACTGCGGAGCTGGAAAACAAGCTGGGGCCGGAAATCGCGGCAAAGGAAAAAATCGTGGTTCACAACGCCTTTGACCCGGATTCCAACGTTCAAATCGGTATCCTGCCCTCCGGCGCGCCGCTGGTCATTGACCGGACGGCGGTGGAGACGGACCTGCTTATCTCCGAGGGTTTTATTGAACCACATTTCTTTGCGGGTTTCTCCGGCGGACGAAAGAGTGTTCTGCCCGGTGTCTGCGACAAAACTACCGTGCTGGGAAACCACTGCGGTGAGTTCATTGCCTCTCCCTGTGCCCGCACGGGCATTTTGGAGGGCAACCCTCTCCACCGGGACATGGTTGCCGCGGCGGAAATGGCGAAGCTACGGTTCATCGTCAACGTGGTTATCGATGACAACAAAAAGACGGTGGCAGCCTTCGCCGGAGATTTCCGCAAGGCCCACGAGGCGGGCGTTGCCTTCCTGCGGCCTTACTGTGAAGTCAAAGCTGTACCCGGCGATATCGTCATCACCTCCAATGGCGGCGCGCCCCTGGATCAGAACATCTATCAGAGCGTCAAGGGCCTGACAGCGGCAGAAGCCAGCGCAAAGGAAGGCGCGGTGCTTATTATGTGCGCCGAGTTGGCGGATGGCACAGGAGGAGAGGGGTTCTACCAGTCCCTGAAAAACTGCGCTTCTCCCGCCGATCACTTTGCGAAGTGCGCGGCTACGCCCCAGAATGAGGCCATCCCCGACCAGTGGGAGAGCCAGATTTTGGCTAGAATTTTGATGAAGCACTGGGTAATCTTCGTCTCCCGCCCGGAGATGGAGAAGACCCTTCGGGAAATGAAGCTGGACTATGCCCCTGACCTTTCCACCGCCGTTGCCATGGCGAAGGCGGACAAAGGCGAGGAAGCTGAGATCACCGTCATTCCCAACGGAATATCTGTAATGGTAAAGGAGTAAAAAACTATGGATTACGCAAAAGAATCCCTGCGGCTCCACGGCGAGTGGAAGGGCAAGATCGAGGTCATTTCCCGGGTTCCGGTGTCCACCAAGGACGAGCTGTCTTTGGCCTACACCCCCGGCGTTGCCCAGCCCTGTCTGGAAATTCAGAAGGATATCAACAAGTCCTATGAGCTGACCCGCCGCCACAACCTGTGCGCCGTTATCACCGACGGCACCGCCGTTCTGGGCCTGGGCGACATCGGCCCTGAGGCCGGTATGCCCGTTATGGAGGGCAAGTGCGCCCTGTTCAAGGCTTTCGGCGACGTGGACGCCTTCCCTCTGTGTGTTAAGACCAAGGACGTGGATGAGTTCGTCAATGCCGTGTATCTGATGTCCGGCTCCTTCGGCGGCATCAACCTGGAGGACATCTCCGCCCCCCGCTGCTTTGAAATCGAGCGGAAGCTGAAAGAAAAATGCGACATCCCCATCTTCCACGACGACCAGCACGGCACCGCCGTCATCACTCTGGCAGGCCTGACCAACGCTCTGAAGGTTGTCGGTAAGAAGAAGGAAGACGTGAAGATCGTCACCTCCGGTGCCGGCGCTGCCGCCATCGCCATTGTGAAGCTGCTGCTTTCCGCTGGCTTCAAGAACGTCACCATGTGCGACCGGAAGGGCGCCATCTATGAAGGCCGCGATGGTCTGAACTGGATCAAGGAAGAAATGGTTCAGGTCACCAATCTGGACAAGAAGGCTGGCAGCCTTGCTGACATGCTGGTGGGTGCTGACGTATTCATCGGTGTCTCCGCTCCCGGTCAGGTGACCAAGGAGATGGTCCAGACCATGAACAAGGATGCCATCATCTTCGCCTGCGCCAACCCCACCCCCGAAATCTTCCCCGACGAAGCCAAGGCCGGCGGCGCAAAGGTCTGCTCCACCGGACGGTCCGACTACCCCAACCAGATCAACAACGTGCTGGCCTTCCCCGGCATCTTCCGGGGCGCCTTCGATGTCCGTGCCAGCGACATCAACGAGGAAATGAAGGTCGCCGCTGCGGAAGCACTGGCCGGCCTGATCTCCGACGACGAACTGAACGAGGACTACATCATCCCCGCTGCCTTTGATCCCAGAGTGGGTCCTGCCGTGGCCAAGGCCGTGGCAGAGGCCGCCCGGAAGTCCGGCGTGGCGAGAATCTGATTCGGTATTTTCCTCTAATTACTTTATGATTTTCTGATGTCGCTTTCACAATATGCTTGGCTCCATTGACATGACAAACCACTCAAACTGTCGATGATGGCTTGGGTGGTTGTCATAAATAAAATTGGATACGTTTTTTATCCCCTTAATACTATTTTTATTTGGTGAATTGTGATAGGAAGATGCAATTCGTCATTGAATATTAGCATAATGCTATTTCCTGATTTAAATACTATGTTCAAAAACACATCGGCTACAGCGCTGTCGTTTCTGTTATTATGGAAAACAATAGAATCCCGTCTTATAGAATTATTTCGCGAGAACTTCCATTCTAACGAGTGAAAGTCTTTAATTGGGACTCGAAAAACTGATACGCTATAAACAAAGTTTTTGAATATCACATATAATATCCCTCCTCATAACGAGAAGAGATATTTTTCACCTATTTGGAGTTCATCACCTGATATAGTGGTAAGGTATAAGATAAGACCTGCTCCTAGGGGCCGATAAGGTAAAATAAGTTTCGCAAATTATAGTGGATAAAAAGAGACATGGTTTGCAGATCTCTGGTAGAATGAAGCTGCGTCACCACCATTTTGAAAGGAGAGACCAAACCATGTCCAGTAGTATTGTACAATTCAACGAGGAAATTTACGAGAGCCAAATCAAGAAATTAGTTCGCGACAGCATGGAGGAAACTTTGAACAAACTACTGGAGGGAGAGGTACAGAAGCTGACTAAAGCTGTCTGGTACCGAGCGCAGTGAGACCTGCCATGGATATCGCAGTGGCCGTTATGCCAGCAGATTCACCAACGCTTCCTAGTTTTGCCCTTTGTTTGCTACGGCGCAAGGGATTTTTTCGGAATTACCATCATTGAGTGTTATCACAGCCGGGAGAGCAATGTAGAAGAAGATATCGTTAAGATGTACTTGGGTGGCATGTCAGTTCACTGGGTGGAAGAAACTACCGAGATTTTGTGGGGCAGCAAGGTTTCTGCTTCCAGCATCAGCGAATTATTAGCAGCGTAAACCGTAGTGGGGAAATCAATTTTGAAGGGAAGGGGAGAGAATTTGATATTTGCTCCGTTGGGCCAAATGGAAAAGTAAAATATTGCATCATGCCCTTGGATACCCAGCAGGACACCATTTATCGAAATGCGGATGATATGCTGGATGCATCTTTGACGATGCCCGACTGCGTGACATTATTACAAAAGTGGAAGTGCTCGCAATTTCTGGAATGGGGTTATGAAAGAATGGGTGAGTCACAGTGATATCGCCTGATTTGTAGTGGATTTTCCTGCTTTGTCGAAACTTGCGAACGATTTTTGAATGGATTTTCTTTGATTTCCTATAGAAAATCGAAGAAATAACGCAATGTCTAAACTGTGTGTTCAATACAGAAAAACCGGGTTTCTACCTAAAAAGGTGGAAACCCGGAACTTTTTTTATCTTTTCATTTCGAAATCATACTGGTTCATGCTCTCTCATTGCTTATGTTTTGCTTATGTCACATGGCTTCAATAATGCGGCGCATTCTCTCAACATCAATGTCTTGGTAGTGCCGCAGCATTTCGGTGGAGGTGTGACCGATCAGGGCCAGCTTGTCTTTGTCTGCGCCCTGGACGTTCTTCATCATGGAAGCGAAAGTGTGGCGGGCGCTGTGGGGGGTGTACTTGCGGCGGCTTACGCCGTCCACTTCCGTCAGGGGGTTTGCAATGCCGCAGGCATCCAGAACATCATAGAACCGCTGGCGGTAGTTCTCAATGGTCATGCGGCTGCCGTCTGGGTTGCAGAACACCGGGCCGGAAATCTTGTTGGCAATCAGACGGTCAATGATGGGCTGTATCTTCGGATTGGTAGGGACAATTCTGTCCTTACCAGCTTCCGTCTTAGCGCCGCCCCGAAATGTTCTTTGCTTCCGGTCGTAATTGGAAACGTCCAGGGAAAGCAATTCAGAGGGGCGGAATCCAAGGTAACACTGGGCAACCACATAATCTGCATAGGGTACAATTCCAACGTGCGCCCTGATGGCTTCCAGGGCTTCCATGGGCAGCCCTTCTTTTCCCAGGCCCTTTGTACCATTGACCACCAGATACTGGCCCATGTTCAGGCTGGCGAGGTGACGGGGTATGGCATACTTATAGAGCAGACCAACAACGGTTTTCATGTTCTCCTGGGTGCGCTTGCCGGTTACTTCGTCCATGCACTCCTGCAAATCGTCCACGGTGATCTGGCTGATGGGGAGATTCCAGACTGGCATGAATTTTTTCATGGCGGCCCGGTAGCAGTCAATGGTGGACTTGCTCTTTTCGTGGGTGGGTTCCCACTTGTCCCAGACCTGCAGGAAGGTGGTCTTGTCTGCCTTTTCCACCCGGGATTCCGGAGTGAGTTTTGATAGGTATGCAACAGCTTCCTTCTTGGTCTTAAAGCCGGACTTGGAAACGGTTTTCTTGTGCTGCTTGTTCTGCATGTCGGTGGTATACCCAATCACCCGAATGGCAATCCAGGTGCCGTTTGCCAGCTTATAAACGGAGCCGGTGCCGTTGCCCCGGCTCTTGGGGTTCTGGGTCAAATTCTGCTTTGCTCCGCAGGCGTGGCAGAACTTTGCACCGTCTACCAACTCAGCACGGCATTTTCTACACTTCATATGTAGGTTTGTCAATGATGTGTTACAGATTGGGAAAAGCAAATAAGACCTGTTTCGGGGAACGCCAGGAGAGAGGGC
>CALXDU010000050.1 GCA_944387145.1 uncultured Oscillospiraceae bacterium
TATGCTCGCTGGGAGGTCGGTTCCAGATGGATGCCGGAAATGTCCTGCTGCTGGATATAGTCCCGGATTTTCGAGGCAGTCTCCTCATCCACCCGGGTGCCAATCTGTTTATAGCGCTGCTTGATATCCCCGGCTTGTTCTTCGATCCAGGCCGGGTCTTTGTCCAGAATCTCCCCCAGGGCCTGGGCCAGGGCAAGAATATCGGCTTTGGACTGCTTCAGCTCATGAGGGTCCAGGTAGACGTTTTCCACGCTGACCGAGGTAGCCAGAATGTTCATGTTCCGGTCCAGAATGTCCCCCCGGTGGGCCGTTACCGACGTGGTTCGGGTCTGGTTTCGCAGCGCAAGGCCCGCGTAATATTCATACTGGTCAATCATCAGTGCATACAGCCGCCAGGCCACCGGTACAAAGGCCAAAATTCCCAGCACCAGCATCACCAGCAGGATTCTCTTGTGCTGACCGCTGTTCAAGCGCAGCCGGTCGTATTCCTTCCTACCCATACTCGGCCCCTCCTTAAGACAAATCCCTGAGTTGAAAGAATGGGCAGCAAGGGAACCCCTCGCCGCCCACCGCAGCTTTATCTTAATTGTATGGCCGAGATCCGGTTTTATGCAAACAGCCCTTTCAGGAAACCGGTAACCTCTTCCCAGAAGGTGGGCTCCGGCTGTTCCGTGGGGGCAGTTACAGCAATGATCATGGTCTGCGCTTCACTTTCCGGCACCAGTCCCAGTGCAGTAGCCCGCTTGCGGACTTCCTCAAGGTCATAGCCGGCACGGTAAGTGCGAGTCAGCTGTGCATTTTCCTTCTTCAACTGAGAGACATATGTGGACATCTGGTTGTAGTCATTCCAGTCCCGATACAGCTGCAGCGCTCCCACAGCCATCACCACAAGCAGCGCCACAGCAACCACAATCCCGCCCAAAGCCACCGGGTCAACGGAAATTTTCTCAACTTTGCGCACTCTGGCCAGGGGCAGCTTGGTTTTTGGCTTGCGCTGTTTCTTTTGCTCCAGCTGTCTGGCTTCGCTGCCGTAGACGTAAAATTGGCCGATATATTGGATCTCAGGCTTGTGGATCATGGTATTCTCTCCTTAAGTGCTCAGAGCTTTTCACAAACTCGAAGCTTGGCACTTCTGGCTCTGGGGTTGCGCTCCAGTTCCGCATCAGCGGAAATGATGGGCTTGCGGGTTATGAGTTTGACTTGGGGTTTCTTGCCGCACACGCACACCGGGAAATTGGGCGGGCAGGTGCAGCCTTTGGCGGCAGCCGCCATGGCATTTTTCACAATCCGGTCCTCCAAGGAATGGAAGGTGATCACCGCCAGCCGTCCGCCGGGATTGAGCCGGGGGATCGCTGCCTGCATCACTTTGGACACGGAATTGAGTTCATCGTTTACCGCAATGCGGATGGCCTGGAAACTGCGTTTGGCCGGATGCTGCTTTTCCCGCAGAGCGGAAGCCGGCATGGCCGAGCGGATAATATCCACCAGTTCCAGGGTGGTTTCAATGGGGGCCGTTTCTCTCCGGCGGCAAATGGCGGAAGCAATCTGCGGAGCATAACGCTCTTCGCCATAATCATAGAGGATGCGCTTGAGCTCTTCGTAAGACCAGGTATTGACAATGGCCCGGGCATCCTGGGCATCCTCGCTGTTCATCCGCATATCCAGCGGTGCGTCCACCATATAGGAAAAGCCTCGTTCCCCGTCATCCAACTGAGGAGACGACACGCCCAAATCCAGCAAAATGCCGTCCACTCCGCCGATTCCCAGGCTGTCCAGGGCGGAATCCAGTTCGCAGAAATTGGAATGCACCAAACTGACACGATCCTTGTAAGGTGCCAGCCGCTCTCCTGCAGCTTTCAGCGCCACCGGGTCCCGGTCAATGCCTACCAGCCGGCCGGTGGTCAGCAGCGCCGCAATCCGGCTGGAATGTCCGGCACCGCCCAGGGTGCCGTCCACATAGATGCCCTCGGGCTTGATTGCAAGCCCTTGAATGCACTCTTCCAGAAGCACGGAAACATGATGAAATTCACTCATAGTCCAATCGCCTCCAGAGACGCCAGAAGTTTCTCCGGCGTCAGGTTCTCCTGTTCAAAGGCTTCAAATTCCTTGGCATCCCAGATTTCCGCCTGACCGGCCCGGCCCACGATCATCACTTCCCGGTCGATTCCGGCATAGTTCAGAAGGAAGGGGGTCAGACCAAATCGGAACTGTTTATCCGGGCTGCACTCGGCGGCATTCATAAAAATCAGACTGGTGGCACCGGCACGCTGGGAAATACTCAGAGCGTTGAAGTTCTCCGACAGCCGCTGCCACTCCTGGGCAGTATAGATGGTCAGGCACCGGTGACCGCAGTTGACACCCAGGGTCACGAAGAAGGTTTCGCCCAATTCTCCCCGGAGTTTGGACGGGACGAACAAACGGCCCTTTTCGTCCATCTTGGCGGGATATTTTCCAATCATGGGTGCAACCTCCTTCCCTGATACTCCACTTTACTACCCTTTTGCTCCAATTAGGGACAGTATACTACTTTCTCAAGGAAAAATCAATCTTTTTCTCCGGCTTTCTTGCTCTTTTCCTAAAAAATACCATATATTCAAACATTCGTTTTATTATTCGACAGTTAGGAACAAAAGCAGACACTGCCTTCCTCCAGCCGCAGCTTTACCCGATTGGGACGGCGGGAACAGCGCAGCAGGAAGGCTGCCAAGGGTCCTTCCACCTCACTTTGGACCAATCTGCGCAGCTGCCGGGCGCCGTCTCGACCGGGGCATTTTTTCAGCAGGAAGGCTGCCAGTTCCTGGGGCAGCTGAAGCTGGGTGCCGGTGGCGGCGGTGCGCTGCTGGAGCTGGCGCAGATATTTCCAGGCGATGGCCTCCATGGCTCCCTGGCCCAAGGCAGAAAAATGCACCGTCTGATCCAGTCTGCCCAAAAACTCCGGCGAAAAGGCCTGGCGCAGCGCCTCGCCCACTTCCGCTTCCCGGCCCACGGCGCAGAATCCCAATCCCTCTCCCCGGAGCTGGCCGCCAACGTTGGAGGTCATCACCACGATGGCATTTTTGAAGCTGACCTGCCGTCCGGTGGAGTCCGTCAGCACGCCTTCTTCCATGATCTGCAGCAGAATCCCCAGCACATCCGGGTGGGCCTTCTCCAACTCATCCAGCAAAACCAGGCAGTAGGGGCGGCGGCGCACCGCTTCCGTCAGTTTTCCCCCTTCTTCATATCCCACATAACCAGGAGGCGCACCAATGAGCCGGGAAACCGACTGTTTCTCCATATATTCCGTCATATCCAGCCGGATTACCGCATCCTTGCTGCCGTAAACTTCCTCCGCCAATGCCCGGCAAAGTTCCGTCTTTCCCACGCCGGTGGGGCCGGTAAACAGCAGACAGGCAATGGGCCGTCCCGCATCCCGGATGCCGGAATATCCCCGGCGCACCGCCTCTGCCACAGCGCTGACCGCCTTTTCCTGGCCTACCACCTTGGCGCACAGCAGCCCTTCCAGGTTCAGCAGCCGTTCCCGTTCTCCCGAGGTCAGCCGCCCCACAGGAATACCGGTTCTGGCAGACACCACCCAGGCGATATCCGCCCCGGAAACGCTGCGGCTGCGGCGGCTTTCACTGGGTTTGGACAGGTGCTGCATTTTGTCCCGTAGCTCCGCCGCTTTTTCAAATTTCCGCTCCCGGACTGCCCCCTGCAACTCCTGTTCCAGCTCTTTCCGGGCAGCGCCGCCCCGGCTGCTTTGCATTTCTTCCATTCTGGCCCGGGCTGCGCCCTCATCCAGCAGGTCAATGGCCTTATCCGGCAGGTACAGGTCCGGCAGATACCGCACCGACAGCCGCACCGCCTCTTTCAGCGCATCTTCGGTAATGCGAAGGTGGTGGTGCCGTTCCAGGCCCGGCTTCAGCGCCCGCAAAATAGCCAGGGTGGTATCTTCCACCGGCTCTTCCACCGCCACAGGACGAAAACGCCGTTCCAGGGCGGCATCCTTTTCAATATATTTACGGTACTCTTCCCGGGTGGTGGCGCCCAGCATTTGCAGTTCCCCACGGCCCAGGGCGGGCTTGAAGATATTCGCTGCGTCAATGGCCCCTTCTGCTGCGCCGGCACCCACAATGGTATGCATTTCATCCACAAACAATATCACATCGCCGCTGCGGCGGATTTCCGACAGCACATCCCGCAGCCGTTCTTCAAATTCGCCCCGGTATTTTGTCCCCGCCACCAGGCTGGCCATATTCAGGCTCACCAGTCGTTTGTCCTTCAGCTGGGGCGGCACGTTGCCCATGGCCATCCGCTGGGCAAGCCCTTCGGCGATGGCAGTTTTTCCCACCCCCGGTTCTCCAACCAGGGCCGGGTTATTCTTGTTCTTTCGGCACAGAATGCCGATGACCATATCGATTTCCTTCTCCCGTCCAATCACAGGCTCCATGGTCGATGCTTTTGCAATCAAATCCTCGCTGAACTGTTCCAACAGCCGCATTGTGACCGCCTCCTTTTTTCCTTTCCCGAGAGCATTCTGCTCCCAACGCAAATAGTCCACCGTATAGGTAAACAGCGCATCGGCGCTGACACCGTTTGCCCGCAGCAGTTCCCCTGCTGCCGAATGTTCCTGCCGGGCCAGAGCCAGCAGCAGATGATGGGGCTGGATTTCCCGGCTGCTTTGCTGCCGGGCTTCCCGGGCAGCGCACCGGAGAATTTTCCGGGCCTCCTGGGTCAGGCCCTGGGGCAGCGGAAGATCCGGTGTTCCCGCTCCGTAGAGCAGCTGGGCCATAGCCTCCGTCAGCTCCGGGTCAACCCCCAGCTGCCGCAGCACCATACCCACGCCCCCAGGCTCCCGGCACAGCACCAGCAGCAAATGCTCCGAACCCACATAGCTGTGGCCTAAGCTTCTGGCCTTCCTGGCTGCGCTTTGAATCAGGTCGGCCGTCAACATATGGTAACGCACTGTATCCCTCCTAGATTAGCAGAAGGCAACTTCGAAAGTTCTTCCTTTGTCCGAAAAAGCATCGCCAAGCAGGAAAAAATTTATTCAGCAAATTTTGAAAAAGGAATTGCATTTTCCAAAATCCATGCTACAATGGAGGTGCGTTACCCATTAACGTCAAACATACAAGAATATTGGAGGTAATACCATGGCTTACATCATTACTGACGCTTGCGTTTCCTGCGGCTCCTGCGCTGAGCAGTGCCCTGTTGAGGCTATTTCCGAGGGCGAAGGCAAGTACGTTATCGATGCCGACGTCTGCGTTTCCTGCGGTTCCTGCGCTGAGCAGTGCCCCACCGAAGCCATCGAGGAAGGCTAATTTATCTTTGCGCCTGTAATTGGCCTGCGCAGTTCTTGCGCAGGCCAATTTTTTATTGTATAATGGCTGCATCTTATGTAGGAGCCGACGTGTCATGGAATATCTTCCCAATGGACTTTCTCTGGAACTTGCCCCCGGAACCTTCCCCTTAAGCACCGATTCCATGGCGCTGGCCCACTTTGCCGCGCTGCCAAAAAATGCCCGGGTGCTGGATCTGGGTTCCGGCTGCGGCACTCTGGGGCTGCTGCTTTGCAGCCGGTGGGAAACTTGCAGCGTCTGCGGGGTGGAACTGAACCCAACGGCCCACCAGGCCGCCCTGGAAAATATCCGCCGCAACCAGCTGTCGTGCCGTATGGAAAGTATATGCGCCGACCTGCGGTCGGTATCTGAAACATTTTCTCCGGGGCAGTTTTCCTGCTGCATCTCCAATCCTCCCTATTTTTCCGGCGGCCCGGCAAGCAAAAGGCTGCCTCTTGCCCGGCGGGAGGACAGCTGTTCCCCCAAGGAACTGTTCCAGGCCGCTGCCTGGGCGGTAAAATTCGGCGGTGACTTTTTCCTGGTTCACCGCCCGGAGCGGCTGGCGGAGCTGATCGCCCAGGGAAGCCTGGCGGGGCTGGAAGCCAAGCGGCTGTGTCTGGTGCGGCATCGGGAAGGCGCTCCGGTGAATCTGGTGCTGCTGCAATTTCGCAAAGGGGCCAAGCCGGGCCTGATCTGGCAGGAATGGGCCCTGCATCACAACGACGGCTCCCCCACCCCAATTTATCAGGAAATCTATCACAGGAAGGAATCCTAACATGGCTGGAATGTTATACCTTGTCCCCACCCCCATCGGCAATCTGGGGGATATTTCCCAGCGCTGCCGGGAAACCCTGGAACAGGCCGACTTTATTGCCGCAGAAGATACCCGGGTCAGTCTGAAGCTGCTCAACCACTTGGGCATTAAAAAAAGCCTTGTCAGCTACTACGAGCATAACAAAGCCTTCAAGGGCGATCAGATTGTACAGCGGATTCTGGCCGGGGAAACCTGCGCTCTGGTATCCGATGCCGGAAGTCCTGCCATTTCTGACCCCGGGGAAGATCTGGTCAAGCAGTGCGCCCAGGCAGGCATTGTGGTCTGCGCCATTCCCGGCCCCTGCGCCGCCATTACGGCACTGAGCATTTCCGGTCAGGCCACCGGCCGATTCTGCTTTGAAGGATTTCTCTCCACTGCGAAAAAGAGCCGCCGGGAGCATCTGGATTCCCTGAAGCAGGAGACGCGCACCATGATTTTCTACGAAGCCCCCCATAAACTGTCGGCAACGCTGGAAGATCTGGCGGAAGCCTTTGGAAGCGACCGCAGCATCAGCCTGTGCCGGGAGCTGACCAAGCTTCACGAAGAGGTCATCCGCACCACCTTGGGTCAGGCCGTGGAATATTATCAGGAAAATCCCCCAAAAGGCGAATTTGTTCTGGTGGTTGCCGGCGCACCGGCCCAGGAAACTGTCGCTGCCTCGGATTCCGACGCCGCCGCCCGGGTGACCCAGCTGATGCAGGAGGGCATGAGCCGCAAGGACGCCGTGAAACAAACCGCCAAAGAGCTGAATTTGCCAAAAAATGCGGTATACGACATTGCACTTTCCCAGTCAGAAGATACCACCTGTGAATAAACAAAATTGCCCGGAATGGTCGTGTACATTCCGGGCATATATTATGCTTGCAATCAGAATCAGCAGGCGGAAAACCTCTTAATATTCTCCCATCTGCTTGATGCACTCCTGGCAGACAACCTTCCGCCGGTAGGTAATCAAGCCCCGGGTGGAACCGCAAAAAATACAGCTTTCTTCGTATTTTTGCAAAATAATGCAATCTTTCTCCAAGTAAATCTCCAGTTCATCCCGTTCTGCGATATCCAGCGTACGCCGCATTTCCACCGGCAAAACAATTCTTCCCAGTTCGTCTACCTTTCGTACGATTCCCGTCGATTTCATGCTTCCATCCCTCCAATCAGGTTCCACACCGCTGGTTTAACGCCTTATGTGTTTTATCATTATACCGTCTGAATGGTCTGTAGTCAAATATTTTTTGATAAATCATCGTTTTTTGTCAAAAATATCCATTCATTTATTTCGGTCTGAGGGCATATTGTACAGCAAAAGGAGGAATTTTCATGCTAATGAGCTGGATTTGGGCCATGATTTCTGCAATTAGTCTGTGTTCTGCCTTTCTCACCGGCAGTGGCAGCGCACTGGCAGCAGCTGTGGTCCAGGGCGCCGGAGCCGGTGTGAATCTGGCACTGACCATGGCAGGCAGCTTGTGCCTGTGGTCCGGTGTGGGCGCCGTTATGGAGGCTGCCGGCATTACGGACATGCTCAGCAATCTCTTTCGTCCCCTGCTGCACAGGGTGTTTCCTTCTACCAAGAAGGACGCAGCCCTGTCCAGAGACCTCAGCGGAAATATCTGCGCCAATTTTTTAGGTCTGGGCAACGCCGCTACACCACTGGGAATCCGTGCCGCCCAACGACTGAAACAGGGCGATACCGCCACAGACGAGCTGTGCCGTCTGATCGTTCTGAACACCGCTTCCATTCAGCTGATTCCTGCCAATGTGGCAGCAGTACGCAGCGGTCTTGGCTGCCAAAGCCCCTTTGACATTCTGCCTGCGGTATGGATTACCAGCGTGCTGTCTGCGGGGCTGGGGGTTACGGCAGCGTTTGTGCTGGGAAGGATTTGGAAATCATGACGGATTATCTGGTTCCTTTGATTCTGTTCTTCACCACCGCCCTGGCACTGCGCAGGAAAGAACGGGCGTACGATCTGATGCTGGACGGTGCAGCTCAGGGGCTGAAGCTGCTGTTTACCATTCTTCCGGCGCTGATTGTGCTGCTGACGGCGGTGTACATGCTCCGGGCCTCCGGGGCCACGGAACTTCTCAGCAGTTTCCTGTCGCCTGTCTTTTCCTTCTTCGGGATTCCCCCGGAAACTGCCATGCTGGTGCTCATCCGCCCCATCAGCGGCAGTGCGGCACTGGCAGTGGGCGCAGAGCTGATGGGACGCTACGGTGTGGATTCCACCATCGGGCGAACCGCTGCCGTAATGCTGGGTTCTACTGAGACAACCTTCTACACCATCAGCGTTTACTTTGGCGCTGCCGGCATCCGGAACACCCGATACACCGTACCTGCTGCGCTGTTTGCCGATTTTGTGGGTTTTTTCATGGCGTCCTGGACTGTAAAGTTTCTGTTTTAGGACTCCTGAGCGTTCTCCGCTTTCAAAGCGGCGCTTCTTCTGCGCCTGCGGCGGCGAGGGCGGGTGCCATCTTCCGGATCGGCCTTTTCCGCCCGGCGGGCATACGCCTGAGCCGCCTCGGAGGTTGCCTCATAGGTCAGGCGGCTGACCCGGGTCAATCCATCTGGCTGCTGAGACAGCCGCACCCGAATCAGGAATTTGCCGTGCTCAGGGCAGGCAGCCAGATCCATATACCGATGCCCCGGCTGGGCAAACCATCGGGAGCCCAGCATTCTGCCTGCGCAAATGGGGCATTTGTTTTCCTCCCCCGCCATTGCGCTCAGGGCTGTGCGCTTATCCGGGTAGTCATAAAACACCTTCCGGGCAATGCAGCCGGGAAGCTCTGCTCCGTGGAAGCCATTTTCGTGGCTCTTCAATGCCGCATCATACTCCCGGGCGCCCTTTTGCAGATCCAGTCGGGCGCAGATCAGCGCTGTATGGTAGGCATCTCCCAGTGCGTCGTGGGCAGGCCGGGTGGCCTGGATCTCAAACATCTCCATGGCGGTTTTCAGCGCCTTCTGGGCATTGGAGCCGTCTGTCTGGGCGTTGAAAATCATCTGGGCGTTATACCAGCGACCCGTAAAATCCGTATCCAGGCCATATAGTTCCAGATTTTCCCGCAAAATACCAATGTCGTCAAAGCCCCAGGTCAGAAATACGATATCTTCCCCGCACCACTGGCGAAACTGCTCCATAGCCTCCGGGAAAGGCACCCCCTCTTCCCGGAGACGGGCTTCCTTGATTCCCGTCAGCTTGCTGACCCGCCGGTTCAGGTGGCGGTAGTATTTGGGCTTAATCAGAATCTGGAATTCATCCGCCACGGCTTGCTCCTGGGTAAGCCGCACCGCACCAATTTGAATGATTTCCCCTCGGATGGAGACCGGCAGAACTTTCTTCGCCGACGGTGACCCGGGCCAGGGCTGATTCCATTCCATATCCAGCACAATATAATCCATTGCAACAACCTCTGTGTTCATTTTATCCTTTTCAATATCATACCACATTCCACTGGCTTCTGTAAACAAGAAGTTATGGATACCATCATTGAGCGCCGTTTTTTCGGAATTTTTCCCGTTGCGCGGCCTTCTTTCCGCAAAAAGCACCCGCACTGGGCGGGTGCTCTTTTATGTTGTTCCAGTGGATTCCGTGGGCGTTGTGGTCTCCTCTGTGCTGGGGGGTGTGGTTGGATTCGTCGCCGGCGGTGTGTAAGGAATATCTTGTGTATCCTTATCCCCACACACAGAGCAGATTCTGTACTGTAAGCCCGGTTCTTCAGGCGTGGGCTGCGTGTCCACAATCCAGCTTCCGTACTGATGCCCTAACGGACTCACCTTGTTGCCATTATAGCTGTCACCGCATTTTGGGCAGGTATAGGTGGTAAAGCCTTCGGTTGTACAAGTCGGCTGTGTCACCGTTTGGGTATACTCATGACTACATTTGACGGGGATTTTTTCATCTTCTGTCACAGCGCAAACCGTGCAGGTATGCTGTTTCAGACCCGTCTCGGTTTCGGTAGCCGGCTTTGTGATTTCCCATTCTCCCCAGCTATGTCCTTTGGCAGATACTTTCTGATCCACGTAAGAATCACCGCAGATGCAGGAATAGGTGGTATAGCCTTCCGCTGTGCAGGTAGGCTCCGTCACAACCGCCGTATACTGATGGACATGCTCCGTCGGCTCTGTACCAGGTGCAATGGTTTCCTCCTGGGGCTGGGCACATACCTGACAGGTACGGCGTTTTAGGCCAGCCTCTGTTTCTGTTGCGTCTTTGATCGTTTCCCAATCCGACCAGCTATGGCCCAATGCCGGCACCATATTGCTGTTGTAGCTGTAACCGCACTGGCAGCGATAGGTGGTAAACCCGTCAGTGGTACAGGTAGGCGCTGTCACCGTTTTGCTGTATTGGTGAGTATGCTCCGTCGGTACAGTCTGTTCCTGTGTGGGCTCTGTTTCCATCTGTGTGGTTGGATGGTTTGTCTGTTCCGTCTCGGTTGGATCCGTCTGCTTGTGAGGCTGAGACATCTGCCGGGTCTCGGTAGGCAGGGTATCCACCGGTGCCGTACTTTCTTGTAATGCCTCTCCTTGGACACATCCGCTGAGCAGCAGCACCGCCAGCAGGACCGACAGGATCACTTGATATGTCTTCTTCATAAGGGAGTCCTTTCTTGGGAACGCGGTTTGGCTTGCGGAAATTGTATCACACCTTGTGATGGCTGTGGACAAAATCACAATAGCCGTCCAGATAGGCCCCATGGTTTTGTCAGTTGTCACAGAAAGGTGATTTCAGCACTTTGCACAAGGATTATTAAAAAAATTAAATATTTTCCATCAAAATTAAGCCAATTACCAGATTCTTTGCGTAATTATACTACATCTGCATAGCAAATGTCAATGCGTAAGGAAGCCGGTAAATCTTAGGAATTATTTAAGGTTATAAAGAGTCGTCTTTTTCATCACCATGGCAATCCATGGGTGGATTTTTTCACCGTTTTCGCCTGGGTGTGTCAGGCTTTGTGTTGATGTGAGCATATCATACGGCAAAAAACATGCGTAATCAGGAATTGAATTTTTTGTAAAAAAATTATGACCGCCAAATCTCCCCAAAAAATACGGCCCGCCCGAAGGCAGGCCGTATTCTGCAGCTGTGCAAAAACCGTTTCTTTTGGTCTTCCCTACTTCACTTCCAGGTGATTTCTTTTCAGTGCAGCGTGGATGGCCAGGGCCAGAATCGGTGCGCAGACGATGGCAACCACTGCATTAAAAATGGTGGCAGGCATCTGTCCCACCAGCGTCAGTGCAGCCGCCTGGGGAACCAGCCCCTCTTTGAACATACCATTATAAACAAAGCTCTTAAACAGATACAGTACGGCGTACACCACAGCGCCCGTAGTGGTTGCCAGGGTAGCCCGGCCATAGTGCCAGCCTTTTCTCCCGTACCAGAACACCAGACCCACTGCCAAGCCATAGGCACCCTTGGTCAAAAAGGTGATCCAGCACTCTTCAATGTACATGGACAAAATGTCATAAATCAACGACCCCAGACCGGCTGCCAGACCACCCAGCCAGGGCCCCAGCAAAATACCGGACAAGGCACAGAAAATGTTGCCCAGGTGAAAAGCCGTGGTGCCTCCGATGCTCAGCGGCAGCACAATCCGCATGGATGAACCTACCATGGTCAGCGCCGCCATCAGCGCCGTCATGACAATCGCTTTGGTGGAAAGTGGCTGTTTCTTTTCCATAACATGATACCTCCTGAACTTTTTATGCTATTATAGCGGCATCTGGCAATAATTATAGTTCCAAATTCAAATTATAAAATAAGGCCAGTTTGAAAGGATGAACAGAAAAATAGGATAAATGTATCGAATTAAACTGAAAAACGAAAAAAGACTATACAGATATACAAAATGATGTTACAATACAAACAGCAAGCATTAAACTGCGTCATTACGAAAGGGGTACTCATCCATGAGACTGATTCGCGCCAAAGACTATAACGACGTCAGCCGGAAGGCTGCCAACATCATTGCCGCTCAGATTTACCTGAAGCCCGACTGTGTTCTGGGTCTGGCTACCGGCAGCAGCCCTGTGGGCACTTACAAGGAGCTTATCGCCAAGTACGAGTCCGGCGATCTTGACTTCTCTCAGGTCAAGACTGTGAACCTGGATGAGTATGTGGGTCTGACCAAGGACCACGACCAGAGCTACGCTTACTTCATGCGCAGCAACCTGTTCGATCATGTGAACATCGACCAGAACAACTGCAACATCCCCAACGGCATGAATCCGGACGCCGAAGGCGAGTGCGCCCGGTACGACGCTGTGATCGATGCCTTCGGCGGCGCTGACCTGCAGCTGCTGGGCCTGGGCCCCAACGGTCACATCGGCTTTAACGAGCCTGCCGACGAGTTCGTCAAGGGCACCAACAAGGTCGCCCTGACCAAGTCCACCATTGACGCCAACGCCCGTTTCTTTGCCACCCGTGACGACGTTCCCACCCACGCCTACACCATGGGCATCGGTTCCATCATGAAGGCAAAGCGGGTTCTGCTGGTGGTCAACGGTGAGAACAAGGCTCAGGCTGTGAAGGATTGCTTCTTCGGCCCCATCAAGCCCCAGGCTCCCGGCTCCATCCTTCAGCTGCATCCCGACTTCACCCTGGTAGCAGACGAAGCTGCCCTGTCCCTGGTGAAGGATCTGCTGTAATCGCACAATTTAACCAATGATTGAACGGCCGTACCAGTTTGGTGCGGCCGTTTTCAGCTGCCAATACTGCGATTCTATTTCGTATCAAAGCCATTCATTGGGGCAATATAACCACAGGAGGAATGGTTATGACAGAAAAACAATATGGTCAGCTGGTTGCGGAGCTGAACCCAAAATCTCCCATTTTGCGAGATTGCGTGAATGCTTTCTGGATTGGCGGGCTGATTTGCACCCTGGGACAGGGATTTGTGAATCTATACCAATTCTGGGGGCTGGATGCAGACGCCGCCTCACTGGCGGGATCTCTGAGTTTGATTGTACTGTCTGCTTTGCTCACCGGACTGAGCCTGTATGACAACATCGCCAAACACGCCGGCGCCGGGACCTTGGTGCCCATCACCGGCTTTGCCAATTCCATCAGCGCCCCGGCGGTGGAGTTCAAAACGGAAGGATTTATTCTGGGCGTCGGTTCCAAAATCTTCACCATTGCCGGGCCGGTAATCGTATACGGTCTGACTGCCAGTGTAGTATATGGGCTGATCTACTGGGCGTGGGGGCTGTTGTGAGTATTTCACAACAGGTGCAGGGCTTTGACCGCTGTCTCTGCCAGGGAATCTCTGACTCAATCGGCGAGCGCTGACGGCAGAAGATTTTGCCTCAGCCGAAGTCGAATGATTCAGAGGTTCCCTAGTTTTTTGCCTCCCCCATATTGTTTCCGGCAATGGTAGCAGAATTCTCCCATACGATGCAGATAATTTGGTAAAAATACGGCTTGTGAGAAAGGAAACAATCTGTTATAATCAGTCTGATATTGATAGGTATTTGCCTCTTGCAACCATTTACAATTCTGCTAAGGAGAATCCGTTTCATGAAATTAGGTATCGGGAGATAAAATCGCACTTTATAATCAAATAAATCCCGATATATCTTCATTTATCTACAATCCCAAAACTTTTAGAAGCATAAAATTTCATGCAATTCCATACCATTTATTGGCGTTGGTGCGAAATTGGTGCGGAGTTTGGGCAGTGATATCAGCCAAAAAAGATTCATCACGACTCTATCTTTTGCGAAATCAGAAATCCAAGAGCAACAACGGTTTATCATTCGAAACGGTATTCCAACATCAACCTGTACCAGTTTTGGCCTCTATGAAAAATACAACATGCGAGGTCAAAAAGGTTGAAACATTGTAATCTAAGCACTATTCCAAAAAGGACGCACAAAACCAAGCCCCCTAAAAGCGGGCGAAAAA
>CALXDU010000051.1 GCA_944387145.1 uncultured Oscillospiraceae bacterium
TGGCTGCGTTAGATGTACCAGGTTTCATTTCCCTTTGGTGCCTTGGAGCGCAGCGGAAAGGAATGGTCATAAATATGGCACAAGGAAAGTTCTCAAATCCCCGGCCCCATCGGGACGAGGATCGGCAAATTGAGGAGGCGTTTCGTCAGGTAACCGGACAACAGGTACCTACCCCGCAGCGCCGCCCTGTACAGGAAGATTTTGAGCCGGATCTTCTGGATCTGTTGGATCAGCTTCCGGAGGAAGCTGCTTCTGAGCCTGAGATAGCTTCGGAAAATTCTTTCGAAAACTCTGCATCTGGCAAAAACCGAACCTGGCAGCGAAAGTTTATGGATTTTCTGGATGACGCAGACGGAGCCGAGAGTGCTATTTCGGAAGATCCTGATTTTTCTGAAGAGGAAACGGAAGATGAACTGCCTGCATGGCAGCGCTGGCTGAATGTGGCTATGGATTATTTTAACCACAACCGGAAAGTTGTTCTGGCTGGCTTATGTGCAGTTGCATTGCTGCTGATTGTTGGTGTTATTGTCATTTTTGCAGTCAGTGCAGATCCGTATGATGGTAAGATTCTGGATAATGTCTATCTGGGAGATATTGCAGTAGGCGGTATGACCAAGGCTGAGGCTACAGAAGCAATCAAGTTTACAACCGCTCAAACCTACGCAAAAGAAGACATGGTTATTGACCTGTCAGGAACAAAACTTCATCTTACCCCCAGTGATACCGCAGTTACTGTGGACGCCAAAGCCGCTGCCCAAGCCGCCTTCGACTATGGCCGTACCGGTACCAAAGCAGAAAATGAGCAAGCATACGCTTCTTCCAAAACCGAGCAGCATATCATCGGACTTCTTCCATATCTGCAGCTGAACGAAGAATATGTGCGCAGCTTCCTTTCTTCCTACGCAAGCGATACCGGCAGCACCCTGACCCAAACAAGCTACGGGCTGGAAGGCGAAGCGCCTGAATTGTCCGCAGATAAATTTGACAAAAACGCACCCACGCAAACCCTGGTCATCACCATGGGTACTCCCGGTGTAGGATTTGATCCCAGCAGTGTGTATACGCAAGTTCTGGATGCGTACAGTTTGCACCAGTTCCTGGTTACTGTAGAGGCGGTCGATGAGGTTGTAGAGCCGGAGCCTGTGGATTTGGAAAAAATATATGAAGAGTTCTACATTGAGCCAGTCAATGCTACTGTAGACCTTCAGACCTTTGAAACCATCCCCGGCTCTTATGGATACGATTTTGATAAGGACGCAGCACAAAAGCTGATTGATGCTGCCCAGTACGGCGATGAAGTCAGGATTCCCATGCGATATATTGAGCCGGAAATCTTGGACGAGGATTCTTTCTATCAAGATGTTTTGGGAGAGTACCAAACCAAGCACACAATCAACGAAAACCGAAATACCAACCTTCGTCTGGCATGTGAAGCAATTAACGGTATCGTTTTGAATCCTGGTGATACATTCTCCTTTAATGATACCCTTGGACAGAGAACATCTCAGAAAGGATACAAACCCGCACCTGCATACTCTGGAAACGAATTGATCGATGAGTTAGGCGGCGGTATTTGTCAGGTATCCTCTACCCTGTATTACACGACCCTATTGGCAGATTTGGAGATCGTATCCAGAACAAATCATGGCTTTGTCCCCACCTATATTGACTACGGCATGGATGCCACGGTTAGTTGGAAGACTCCTGACTTTTCCTTCCGAAACAGCACCAATTTCCCCATCAAGATTCAGGCTGAAGTTTCCGACGGTTATGTAAAGGTTCAGCTTCTCGGCACTGACGAACGGGACTACTATGTGAAAATGGAATATAAAATCACAGCCACCCAAGAGCCAGAGATTGAATATCAGGATTTTGAGCCTGATAATAAAGAAGGATACAAAGATGGTGACGTGATTGAGGAAGGAACCACCGGATACACCGTCAAGACCTACAAACTGAAATACGACAACCAGAATAACGAGCTGATTTCCCGTGACTTTGAAGCAACTTCTCAGTATAAAATGGTAAAAAAAGTTGTAGCCCGGGTCAAAGTTGAGGAAACTACCCAACCTACAGAAGAAACAACTGTACCCACCACGGCTCCTACCGAAACAACCACTCCCAGCACGCCACCTACTGAGACAACAAAGCCGACAGAGTCTACGCCTCCTTCTACGGAAACTACCGCTCCAACGGAATCCACTCCACCAACAGAGTCTACCGCTGCCCCCGCTGAGGAAGGCGAAAACCTGACTGTGTTCTCTTGGCCAACGTTCTTATCAAACAGCGTACACAGCATTTGGATTCTGCCAGTTCGTTCGGTTTTATCCTTCTTCTTAGGGTAAGAAATTCTGAATATTGCAAAAAGAGCAGGAACCTTAGTTCCTGCTCTTTTATAATGCCACTTCAATGGCTTCACGAATATTTCTGACCCGGTATATCGTTAACCCTGCTGGTATTTCCAGCTTGTCAGAACCGCTGCGAGGGAGAATACATTTGTGAAAGCCCAATCTTGCAGCTTCTGCAAGCCGCTGATTCATGTGAGAAACAGATCGGATTTCACCTGTCAAGCCAACTTCTCCAATTGCCACCAAATCATCCGAGATCGGGGTATCTCGGTAAGAGGAAGCCACCGCCAAGGCTACCGGAAGGTCTGCCCCCGGTTCATCCAAACGCAGCCCTCCGATCACATTGATATACGCATCAAAAACGCTCAATTTTAGTCCAGCCCGTTTTTCCGCAACGGCCATCAGTAAGACAGCACGGTTAAAATCAAATCCATCTGCTGCCCGTCTGGGCACATTGAAGGTTGTCTTGGTTACCAGCGCCTGAACTTCCGCGAGAACCGGACGTGTCCCCTCCATGACACAGGCAACACATGTGCCGCTGGCACCTTCCGGCCGCCCTTCCAGCAGCATTTGCGATGGATTGGGCACCTCTGATAAACCCGTGTCCATCATCTCAAAGACGCCGATCTCATTGGTGGAACCAAATCGATTCTTTGCCGCACGCAGCATGCGGTAGGACGTATTGGCGTCACCTTCAAAATACAGGACGCAGTCAACCATATGCTCAAGAACTTTTGGTCCCGCAATATTCCCGTCTTTATTGATATGCCCTACCACAAACACTGTAATCCCCTGGCTTTTGGACAATTGCATCATGGTCATGGTACAATCCTTTACCTGGGAAATACTGCCTGGAGAAGATTCATTTTCTTCGTTGTATAAGGTTTGAATGGAGTCCACAATCAGAATATCCGGATGCACTTCTTCCGCAGCAGAAACAACATCGGACAGTCTGGTTTCCGAAAGGATAAACAATTCTTCCGGGGCTACACCCAATCGTTCAGCACGAAGTTTCAGCTGGTGCTCACTCTCTTCTCCGGACACATATAAAACCCGGCGTTCTGAACATAAGCAGTTACAAATTTGCAGAAGCAGCGTGGATTTGCCAATGCCTGGAGCACCTCCGACCAGAATCAACGATCCCGCTACCGCACCACCACCCAATACGCGATCCAACTCCCCCATACCGGTTGAAAAACGGATCTCACCGTCGCTTTCAATATCACGAATTCTCTGAGGATTTCGACTTTGACCCACCGATGCCATGGATACCTTGCCCACTGAAGCAGGCTTCTGAACATGCTCCTGCATGGTATTGAATGCACCGCAGCTCGGACAGCGCCCCATCCACTTCAAAGTTTCGTTGCCGCAATTTGTACAAAAAAAGACGGTTTTTGTCTTAGCCATCGCTCTGTCCTCCGACTGTTTCTTTTGTGATATTATATCAGTGGCGGCCTATTCGGTCAAGTGTTCGATAGATGATCTGATAAATCCATTTCCCACTTGCACGGATACGATTTAACTGATATAGTATCCATAGTCTAGACTTTGGGAGGGGCAATATGCTATTAGAAGTTTGCGTAGACAGTTTTGAATCCGCTCAGGCAGCACAGCGCGGTGGCGCGGACCGCCTGGAGCTATGTGGTGACCTGTTGGTTGGCGGAATCACACCCAGTCCGTTTTTGATTGAAAAAGTACAGAATCTGGATGTGCCTGTAAATGTGCTCCTGCGCCCTCGATTTGGTGATTTCCTGTACACAGAGTCAGAAAAAGACATTTTATTCAAAGAAGTACAAATGTGCCGGAAAATGGGCGTCAATGGTGTTGTCTTGGGTGCTTTGGACCTGAACGGACACCTGGATAAACCCTTTCTTCAAGATTTGATTGCAGAAGCAGGGGCTATGCATAAAACGCTTCACCGGGCCTTCGATGTATGTGTAGATGCCGAGGAAGGCTTATATGACGCAATGGCGCTGGGCTTTGATACCATTCTGTCCTCCGGGCAAGCTCCTACGGCGCTGCAAGGAGCATCTATGCTTGCGCTGCTTCATCAGAAAGCCAATGATCGTATTACTATCATGGCAGGCAGCGGCGTGAAAGCTTCCAATTTGTCGGAGCTGATGAGTATGACAGGACTGACTGCCTTTCATATGTCGGCCAAGTGCTCCGTAGACAGCCCTATGGTATTTCGTCGTAAAGAAGTTCCCATGGGCTTGCCGATGGCGGGAGAGTATGAACGTTTCTATACGGACGAAGCAGAAGTGCGGAAGGCAAAGAGAATCTTAAGCAAAAAATAGCTCTTTTTAATAGTCATTATCAACAATTTTTCTTCTGTATTATTGGACGATATTCCAAATTATTTATTTTGTTAAAAATCCATTGACTTTTTGAAAATAATTTTGTACTATTTTATCAGAATCTTGGATTGTTACTGTAACAGCAGGCAAAACCGGGGATCACAACATGACTTCATACCGCTGGGCGTGCCCTTAAGCGGTGTGTGGTGGTGTTGTTTGATACCTGGTTTTCTTTTTTGCTCTCGATCAACAAAGGGAGGTGTTCCCTATCGGTTTTCGTGTGTTAAAAACAATTAACAACAATGTGGTAAGTTGTCAAGATGAAAAAGGCTGTGAATACATTGTAATGGGCAAGGGTCTTGGCTTTGGCGTAAAGGCTGGTTATGTCATTCCGTCAGGACAGGCTGAGAAAGTTTTCTGTATAGCAGATCAAGGCAATATGGAACGAATTCAGTCATTGTTTTCCAGCCTTCCTCAGGATCAGGTTGAATTCTGTGCAGAACTGATTCAATACGCCAGCAGTTTCTTGGGCAGGCAGCTTAGTGAGAGTATCTATTACACACTGAGTGATCATATTTGCTTTGCCATTCGTCGCGTGCATGAGGGTATGGCCTTTCCCAATGCACTGCATACGGAAGTTCGACTGTTTTATCCCAAGGAATATGCTGTGGGATGTTATGCACTATCGGAGATTGCACATCGCTTTCAAGTACAGCTACCAGAAGATGAGGCGGCTTCCATTGCACTGCACCTGCTGAATGCAGAGTATGAAACATCTCTGGGAATTGCTGTGCAAGTCACCCAGATGTTATCTCAGATGCTCCACATTCTGGAACACAATCCGGTATTTCAGTTGAATCGGGATTCGTTGTATTTTGATGAACTAATTGTCCATCTTAAGTTTCTTGCATTGGATCAGTTTTCCCGCAACCCAATTCCCTCTGGCAGTAGCCACTTTGCTAACCTGATTGCGCAAGAATTTCCTCAGGATTATCAATTGGCAAAACTGGTTGTCCAACCCTTAGAGGAAGCCAGCGGTTTAACACTCACTCCAGAGCAACTGGCATATTTGACAGTGAATCTGCACCGGGTTCACAGTACACACTTCTAATTCACGAGAAAGGAACGATACAAATGTCTTTTTTCAAAAATCTTTTTGGCAAGCACACCGATAACAACGCTTCCGTTCTGGCCGCTCCGCTTGCTGGTGAGGCAGTAGCTATCAGCCAGGTCAATGATCCGACTTTCAGCGAGGAAATTCTGGGCAAAGGCGTTGCCATCAAGCCCACCGGCAACCAGATCATGGCTCCCTGTGACGGCACCGTTGAAATGATGTTCGATACTGGCCACGCTGTGAGCATGACCAGCAGCCAGGGTGCCGAAATCCTCATCCATGTGGGTCTGGAAACTGTAAGCCTGAAGGGCAAACATTATCAGGTTCATGCCGGCAACGGAGATAAGGTCACCAAAGGTCAGCTGCTGATTACCTTCGATCGGGAAGCAATCGCTGCAGAGGGATTTGACACCATCACGCCGATCGTAATTTGCAATTCTGATCAGTTTTCCAATATTACCATCCACACCGGTACTGTGAATCCGGGCGATGATCTGATTACATTGACAAAATAATTGAGGGTCCACAGCAAAGGGAGATGACAAAATGATCGTTGGCAATGGACATCCGGTATTCTCCGGAATCGCCATGGGGCGGGTGTACGTTTATAAGTCCGGACAGGCTACGCTTCCGACCTCCTGCGGAGATCCTGCAGAAGAAAAGAAAAATTTCGAGGCCGCCAAACAGGTTGCCCTGGAACAGCTTCAGGCTCTGGTAGATCAGACAGCTGCCACCTTGGGCGAAGAGCAGGCCATGATTCTGGATGTGCAGATGATGATGCTGGACGATCTGGATTACCTGGACAGCATTGATGCCATGATTCAGAACGGTGCCAGTGCTGCCGAAGCAGTAAAAGAAACAGGCGATACCTTCGCTGCTGCCTTTGCTGCCATGGAAGATGCCTATATGCAGGCTCGTGCCGTAGATGTACGGGATGTTTCCAGCCGAGTCGTGACCATTCTGTGCGGCGGCAAAGTCGGCTTTTCCATGGACGAGCCTGGTATCTTGATTGCGGAAGACCTGACGCCTTCCGAGACGGTTCAGATTCCGAAAGACAAAATCTTGGCATTTGTCACCCGACAGGGTTCTTCCAACAGCCATACTGCTATTCTTGCCCGGATTATGGGTATCCCCTCTTTGGTGAAAGCTCACATTGATATTGATCCTGATTTGGATGGCCGCATGATGATTGTGGACGGCTTTGAAGGGCGCTACTTCATTGACCCGGATGCGGAAGTCATTCGGCTCATGGAAGAAAAGAAGAGTACAGCAGATGAGTACCAGCGTCAGTTGGAAACCTACCGTGGTAAAGAAAGCGTAACGAAGCAGGGCCGTAAGGTTAAGCTGTTTGCAAACATTGGTAACCCTTCCGACGTGGAGCATGCCCTCAAAGGGGATGCCGAAGGTATTGGCCTGATGCGAAGCGAGTTCCTCTATCTGGGCCGCAATGATTTTCCTACTGAGGATGAACTTTTTGATGCCTATCGTAAGGTTGTAGAAGGTCTGCAGGGTCGGCGTGTTGTCATCCGCACTCTGGATATCGGTGCGGATAAACAGGCAGATTACTTCCATTTGGATAAAGAAGAAAATCCCGCGCTCGGCTTGCGTGGCATCCGAATTTGTATTCGTCGCCCCCAGGTATTCCGTACGCAAATGCGTGCAATCTATCGTGCCAGCGCATTGGGCCCTGTAAGCGTCATGTTCCCGATGATTGCCTCCGTATGGGAAGTCCGTAAAGTTTGGGAGATGTGCCAGCAAATCCGCGAGGAAATGATGCAGGAAGGCATTGCCATTGGTGACGTAGAGCACGGCATCATGATCGAAACACCTGCTGCTGCCTTGATGGCCGAACAGCTTGCAAAAGAAGTGGACTTCTTCAGTGTAGGCACTAACGATTTGACCCAGTATACTTTGGCTGTGGATCGTCAGAATCCTTCTCTGGATGGTTTCTATGATCCCTACCACCCGGCGCTTCTGCGTCTGCTTCGTGAAGTAGCGGAAAGTGCACATAAGGCAGGCATCTGGTGCGGCATCTGCGGCGAACTGGCAGCGGATCTGACCATGACAGATACCTTCCTGGACATGGGATATGATGAACTGTCCGTCTCCCCTACCCGTGTGCTCTCCCTTCGTAAAAAAGTTTGTGAAAGTGAGGTATATCCCAAATGAAAACTGTTACCTATGTAATTCAGGACCCCATCGGCTTGCACGCCCGTCCCGCTGGCCAGCTGGCAAAGGCAGCCGGCGCCTGGAAAGAGTGTGACATCAAGATCACCGTCGGTGCCAAAACTGTAGATGCCAAGCGTATTATGGGCGTTATGCAGCTGGGTGCCAAGCAGGGCAACACTTTGACACTGGAAATTTCCGGTCCTCAGGAAGCGGAAGCCGCTGCTGCTTTGGAAGAGTTCCTGAAGGGCAATCTGTAAGCCCAATCATAATTTTAGGATTTTTGGGCTGTTGTGGGCAGCAGTCCATACATCCAGGCAGGCACCGCCTGTCTGATATTACACATACTATAGAGAGGGAGGATTTTTCTCTATGATGCGTTTCTTTCAGCGTTTAGGTAAATCCCTGATGCTCCCCGTGGCCTGTCTGCCTATCGGCGGTCTGCTCATGGGTATCGGTTACTGGATCGACCCCTCCGGCTGGGGCGCCAATAGCCTGCTGGCTCTGCTGCTGATTAAGGCTGGCGGCATTCTGATTGATAACATGGCTATCCTGTTCGCCCTGGGTATTGCTATCGGCATGTCCAAGGATCAGGAAGGTACTTCCGCTCTGGCTGCTATCGTTTCCTGGCTGACTGTTCAGACCATGCTGGGTGTTGGCGTTGTCGCTACCATTATGGGTGTTGACGCTGCCGAGGTTCCTGCTGCTTTCAGCAAGATTAACAACCAGTTCATCGGCATTCTCTGCGGTCTGATCGCCGCTTGGTCTTATAACAAGTTCTATAAGATCAATATGCCTGACTTCCTGGGCTTCTTTGCAGGTCGTCGTTTTGTGCCGGTTATGTCTGTGATCGTTTCTCTGATCGCTTGCATTCCCCTGTACTTCGTATGGCCTGTTGTCTACAGCTTCCTGGTAGGCGTTGGCGAAGCTATCCTGGGTCTGGGTGCTGTTGGTGCCGGTATCTACGGTTTCCTGAACCGTCTGCTGATCCCCATCGGTATGCACCACGCTCTGAACAGCGTGTTCTGGTTCGACGTTGCCAATATCTCCGATATCGGCAAGTTCTGGGGCACTGTTGAAGGCGGCGTCCTGGGTCAGACCGGTATGTATCAGGCTGGCTTCTTCCCCGTGATGATGTTCGGTCTGCCCGGTGCTGCTCTGGCTATGTACCACACCGCTAAGCCCGAAAAGAAGAAGCTGGCCGGTGGTATCCTGATGTCTGCCGCTCTCTGCTCCTTCTTCACCGGTGTTACCGAGCCTCTGGAGTTCGCTTTCATGTTCCTGGCTCCCGCACTGTATGTGGCTCACGCTCTGCTGACTGGCATCTCTGTAGCCATTGTGGCTGCTCTGCCCATCCGTGCAGGCTTCCAGTTCAGCGCCGGCTTTGTTGACTGGTTCCTGTCCTTCAAGGCTCCCTTCGCAATGTCTCCCATTAGGCTGCTGCCCATCGGCGCTGTATTCTTCGTGCTGTACTATGCGATCTTCCGCTTCATGATCGTGAAGCTGAATCTGAAGACTCCTGGTCGTGAAGATGATGACACCGCCGCTGAGATGAACATTGAGCTGGCTGCCAACGACTACGCCGCTATGGCTGCTGCCATTCTGGAAGGTGTCGGCGGTGCTGCCAATGTCACCAGCATTGACAACTGCATCACCCGTCTGCGTCTGGAAGTGAAGGATCGTCTGCTGGTTGATGAGAAGAAGATCAAGGCTTCCGGTGCTGCAGGTGTTGTCCGTCCCGGCAAGACCAGTGTCCAGGTCATCATTGGACCCAAGGTTCAGTTTGTCGCTGACGAGTTCAAGAAGCTGGTCAAGTAAGCACTGCTCTTTTGCATGAATTTTCTCCCGTCCTACGGCCCACAGTAGGACGGGAGTTTTTTGCTAAAATAATATCGGGCCAGGCATTGGTGTCTGACCCGATGTTATTTTCAAAGTTCCTATTTATGATTTTGGACGGATATCCAAGTGGTAGTCAATCACGCCAGCTTCGGCATTCTCAATGGTAATATGATATACCAAGTCAATGGAACCTCCATCCGGTACCAGATCATAGAATACCCTGGTTGCCTTAACCGTCAGCATCAGTGTTCCGAACGGCATCTGATACAGAGAATCGTGGCTGGTTCCCTCTTGGAAAACCATCTGCGAATTCAGTTGCCCGCTTCTGGTCAAAATCACCTTATCCGGCTCAACACGAAAAGTAGTGGTGACACCTTCCAGGCCCGTCAGTTCACTTTCTTCATAGGAAATTTCCCATCCATCCCGGCATAATTCCATAGAACCCTCCGTTACCAGTTCTATGATTTCCGGCTCTTGACCAGCGTAGGACTGACGCCCCCGCACCGTCAACACTACCGGGCGCTTCATTGGCATGCCTCCAGGGCCAGACGAATCAATTCGTCAATCAGCTGAGGATACGGCAAGCCGCTGGCATCAAAGAGCTTCGGGTACATGGAAATGGAGGTGAACCCAGGCAGCGTATTGATTTCGTTGAATACGACCCTGTTTTCATCATAGGTCACAAAGAAATCCACCCGGCTCAATCCCTGGCAGCCCACAGCACGATAAACCTTCACTGCTGCATCTCTCACAATCTCACCGACATTCTCCGGGATTCTGGCTGGAATATAAGCAGTGGACGTATCCGTCACATATTTGGCATCATAATCATAAAAGTCTGCGCCGGAATCGATCTCTCCGCAAATAGAAGCCACAGGATTCTCATTGCCCATAACGGCAATCTCGATTTCACGGCCATTGATGAATTCCTCAACCAGGATCTTTCGGTCATAACGTCCTGCCAAGAGCAACGCATTACGCAGAGCTTCCCGGTCAGCGGCCTTAGAAACACCAACAGAAGATCCTGTTCCTGCCGGCTTTACAAACATCGGATAGCGGAAACGCAATTCCAGCATCGACAATGTATTTTCCATCCGATTTTCCAAATCGCTGCTGTTGACCAACTGCCAAGCTGCCTGGGGAACGCCCGCCTGATCAACAACCAATTTTGTCAAAGTCTTATCCATTGCCACAGCAGAGGCTGCTACATGGGGGCCCACATAGGGAATGCCAGCCATTTGTAGTAAGCCCTGCATGGCTCCGTCCTCCCCGTTTTCTCCGTGGAGAACAGGAAATACCACATCAATACGTTCCCGAACGACACAGTCGCCCTCAAAGCTCAGGAGCCCCTGTCCACGCACAGGAGAAATGGCTGCTCTGCGGTTATTCGGGTGATTCTTCCAAGTTCCCTTGGGAAGCATGGAATAGTCATCCCCTCCGAACAGAATCCAGTCTCCTTCCCTTGTGATACCGACCGGGAAAATGGTATATTTGCTTTTGTCAATATTATTCAGCACTGATTCAGCCGAGCGCAAGGAAACCTCATGCTCCGGACTGATGCCGCCAAAGAGGATACAGACACTGAGTTTTTTCACACAATCGCCTCATTCTTAATGATAATTCACAATTTTCGTCTGGAAATCTAAAAAAATAGTGCTATAATGGGAGAAAACAACGGCGTAGATTACAGATCGTATGCTAGGAGGGTCGCTATGAACATTGAATTGACCAACAAGGAGTTCCGTCGTCTGCTGGATCTTGTCTATATCGGAAACTGGATTCTCAATTCCACCCGCGGAGAGGATCGCTTTCAGGATTATGATGCCCTGGAAAGCAAAATTTTTTCCTATTCGCCTGCACTTTCCGAAAGCTGGAATGGAAGTATCATTCCCTCACGCGACTACACCGAAGGCGGAATCCACGAAGCCATCGCTTGCTATGAAGATACGGTTTTCTATGAAATCCTGGCAGAAGAACTGTCTCGCAGAGATATGGATTATCCAGAAATCACAGAGGAAAATTACGATGAAATCGTGGGTCGCATGAATCGCTACATGTCAGAGTTTGAAACATCCGGTGTAGATCATCTGGTTTTGGAAGAATAATCCAAAACCAGATTTTTTTATAAATTTAATAATGCCTCTCCTGCACGGAAAATATCTCCGGCACCCATCGTAATCACCACATCACCTTCCCGGACATTATCCCGAAGGTATGCAGTGACATCCGGCAACGTCTCGCAGAACACGGAGCCAGGAATTTGCGCTGCCAAGTCGGCAGAAGAAATACCCGTCGTATTCCGCTCCCGGGCTGCATAAATCTCCGCCAACACAACCACATCCGGCTTTTTCAGTTCACGAACAAAATCATCAAAAAGCGCTTTCGTTCGGGTATAAGTATGGGGTTGGAATGCCAACACCAAGCGGCGGGAAGGCATTGCTGCACGAACTGCATTGATGGTGGCAGCCAACTCATCAGGATGGTGCGCATAATCATCGTACACATCCGCACCATGATACTGTCCCTTGAACTCCATCCGTCGTCCTGCGCCGTGGAAGGACTCCAGGCCGTGGGAAACAGCTTCCCCAGGGATTCCCATCATCCAGGACGCTGCAGCCGCTGCAAGGGCGTTGAGGGCGTTATGGCGTCCCAGAACTCCCATATCCAAATGGCAGTAGAACTCGCCATCGCAGATAACATCAAAATGCTGCCAGTCCGGATGCATGTTGGCAGCGTGAATACGGTTCTTCTCATCCAATCCGAAGGACACATAATCAATCCCCTCCATAGCCGAAACGGTATGGGGATCATCACCGTTGGCAATCACGCCAAAGGTTGCAAGCTCCGCAAATTTATGGAAGGATTTCTGAATATCTTCCAGATCCTTGAAGTAATCCAGATGATCCGCTTCCACATTCAGTACAACAGCCAAGGTCGGGAAGAAATTTAAGAAGGAGTCACAATACTCACAGCTTTCCAGCAAGATCGTGTCTCCATGCCCTACCCGGTGTCCTGCATGAAGCAAAGGCAGGTATCCGCCGATCATAACCGTAGGGTCCAAATTCGCTTCCATCAAAATATGAGTCATCATGGACGTTGCAGTGGTCTTTCCATGAGTACCAGAGATGCAGATCGCATTCTTGTAGGACTTCATGATTTCGCCCCAGGCCTGGGCTCTCTCAAACACGGGAATACCAGCAGCGCGAGCAGCCGCAATCTCCGGATTGTCATTATGGGCAGCTGCGGTGCGGATAATACAATCTGCACCTTCGATATTTTCTGCATGGTGACCAATTGCAACAGGTATGCCCTGTTCCTCCAACTCTTGGGTAGACGCAGATGCGCTCATATCCGAACCCGTTACTTCCATGCCCATTCCTTTCAACACAAGACCCAGAGGGCGCATGGATACCCCGCCAATACCAACCAGATGCACATGCTGACCGGGCACCAAGTATTTGGCAATTTTCTTGTTTTTAAACATACACGTCAAATCCCCCGCATGAAAATCTTTGCATAGTCTAAGGCATTATACAACATTCATAAGGAATTTACAACAACAAAAATTGAATAATAGTAACTGTAAATTTCGGAGACAGAGCCACACCTGCACGGACTTTTAGCCACACCCTCACGGCAAAACAGCCACACCGTCACGGAGATCAGCCACACCTATAATTTGCCTCTATAATGGTACTTGCACACGACACCGTGTGACATTTACCAAGGAGGACATTCA
>CALXDU010000052.1 GCA_944387145.1 uncultured Oscillospiraceae bacterium
CCCTGCCAAAGCAGAGACCATCTCCAACAAAATATTCTTTTGTTTTTTCACTGTCTACTTGACAGGGGGCACCTCATCTTTCTTGGTTCCTGTGGGGGTATTTTTATTGCGTCAGGGCTTTGTCCAGATATTTAAAATAGTCGTTGCTCAGCACATACCGACAGTAGGTGATTTTGTTCTGCACCAGAGCGTGAACGTAGGACAGGTATTCTTCGTCGGCTTCCTGTCCCGGGTTGGGGGTAAACTTACCGGTCTGGGCGTTATAAATGCCTTTTTCCGTCTTCCAGCTGAAATCCGGCCACAGAACCAGGGGCATCTCCCCGGAGAACACGTCCCGTCCCACCAGCAGCCGGGAATCGTATTCCACGCCAAAGAGGTTGGAAAGGGTGGGCAGGATGTCCAGGCTGTACACCGGCTCGTCCACCACAATATTCTGCCCTTCCAGGCAGCCGCTCCAGATAATCAGAGCGTTGTGATCCCGGGTAATGTGGTCGTAGCGTTCCACCCCGTACAACTCCGCCAGATAGTCGGAGGCATTGTTCCAGGTGCTGCTCTTTTCCAGGCCGTAGGGGTAGTGATCCGTAGCCATGACGATCACCGTATCGTCGGCAATGCCTGCTTCTTCCAGCTGCTCTATCAGATATTTCATGGCGGCTTCCAGTTCCAGGGTGGCAGCTAAGTAGCATTTCACCGGCTCGGAGTAGGGAAGATCCTTCACTTCGTCGTAGTGCTTCCGGGCCATGGCGCTGCCGTTCAGGCTGTAGACGCTGTGACCGCTGACAGTCATGTAGTAGACGCTGAAGGGCTGCTGGTCTATGTACTGGGGGATGGTTTCCACCATCATTTCCCAGTCGCTTTCCGGCCACACCGGCTCCACATTTTCCAGTCCGCCGTACAGAGCGATGAATCGGTCATAGCCGATGAGGGTGTGGGTCTGATCCCGGTCGTAGAAGTCCTTGTTATTGTTGTGATAGGCGGCGCTCCAGTAGCCCAGTTTCTGCATCTGGTGACCCATGGTCAGGAAGAAATTCTGCTGCTTGACTTCCTTCATGCACATGCCGCCGTTGGTGGGAACCAGGCCCATCAGGTTGGAAAATTCTCCGGAAATGGTGCTGGCGCCCCAGGCGGGCTGGTAGTAGTCGGTAAACTGAATGCCCTGGGTGGCCATACGGTACAGTGTAGGGGTCAGTTCCGGGTCAATGGCCTCTTTGGTCAGGGCTTCCGCGGTAATGAGAATCAGATTCTTCCCTTCAAACAAGCCGGTATACTGGTTCTGCCGGGAAGGAGTCAGGGAGGCAACATAGCGGTGCAGGGAGGCGATGCTGCTGTCTTTCTCTTCCTGGGCCAGTGCTTCAAAATCCAGCTGGGGCATTACATTTTCTTCGTAGACAATTTCCGGCTCCGTTTCCGAAGTGGATGCCTGGGTAGATTCCGTGGGCTCCGGCTGCTGGGGGGTGGGAAGGGCAAATTCCGGTTCCTGGGAAGTGCCGATACCCCGAGTTACCTCCAGTGCCAGGGCCATATGCAGTCCAAAGCACCGGGTAGTGCTGTCGAAGGCATAGGCCCCGCCCAGCTTGGCAAAGTCCCCGGTCAGTGTGTAGGCAGCTCCCAATCCCAGCAGGTAGGCGCAGAGCGCACCTCCTGCCAGCATTCCCCGCAGGGACCAGGGGGCAGGTGCGCCGCTGCACAGCAGAGCATACAGCACAACCGGCAGCAGCATCAGCCCCAGCCGCCACAGATTTCGCAGCAGCAGGGAGATAACCACATCCAGATAGTCCGTGGCCACGCCGCCGGCGCCGTTGAAAATGGTGGACGGGGACATAAAGCCGCCATAGGCATCAGACAAAAAATACTCCATCAGCCAGATTATGGTAACCACCAGTGCCAGAACGATGGCGGTCGCTTTGGCTGCGCCGCCCTGGGGAATCAGGCTGACCAAACATCCCAGGATGCACCCCAGACCCAGGGCAAAAGCAGTGAGGGCGGCAAAGCGCCCCCACTGGAAGGTCTCGGTGATCCACAGATGAAGCATCCATTCGTTATACACCACCAGCCCCGCCAGGAACAGCCCCGGGGACAGGGGTATTTTCTTTTTCAACATGATTCTTTCTGCTCCTTATCTGGGCCATTATGCTTCGCCGGACGGTTTCTGGGGTCTGCGCCGGCGATTGGGACGGCGGCGGGGGGCTTCCCCTTCCTTTCCGGTTTTTTCGGGTTTTTCGGACTTTTCAGGCTTGGTTTCCGGCTGCTGGGGTGCCTTGCCGCCGCCTTCTGCAGGTTTTCTCCGGCGGGGCCGGGGCCGGGAAGGCTTGGTCTGGTTTTCCTCAGCCGGGGCTTCCTGGGGCACTTCTTCCACCACCTGTTCGGTGCTGTAGCGGAAACGGATGGGTTCCAATACCGGTGCCTGATCCTGCTCCTGTTTTTTCTGGCGTTTTCCGCCGCCGGAGATGGGGGCGTAATCCGCCGGGATGGGCGGGTCATTCTTCCGGGCCTTGCCGCTGCGCAGCACCGCAATGTCCGTGTTGGCAAACTGGGACACGGTCTCGGGATTTTCTTCCATCCGCACCTTCACCCGCTGGCGCAGCAGATCTACTTCCACCACGGTCCCCCGGCCTTCCGGGGTATCCACCAGGGAGTCCATCTTGGGGCTGGTGCGGATCAGATCTTCATACGCATCCTGCTCGTATTTCAGGCAGCACATCAGCCGTCCGCAGGTGCCGGAGATTTTGGTGGGGTTCAGGCTCAGATTCTGGGTTTTGGCCATTTTGATGGACACCGGCTGGAAATCGTCCAGGAAGCTGGCGCAGCAGAAGGGCCGTCCGCAGATGCCCAGGCCGCCTACCATTTTGGCCTTGTCCCGGACGCCGATCTGCCGCAGCTCAATCCGGGTGTGGAACACCGAAGCCAGATTCTTCACCAGCTCCCGGAAGTCCACCCGCTCATCGGCGGTAAAGTAGAACAGGATCTTGCTGCCGTCAAAGGCAACCTCGGTGCTCACCAGCTGCATGTCCAGCTGATGGTCGGCAATTTTCTGCAGGCACACATCGTAGGCCCGCTTTTCCTTGGCCCGGTTGTCGGCTACGATTTTTTCGTCCTGGGGGGTAGTTCTGCGCAGGACTTTGCGCAGCGGGGCCACCACGTCCCGGAAGGGGATGGTGTGGTTGCCTCCGGCGCAGATGCCGAATTCCGCACCCCGGGCGGTGTCGATGATGACGTGATCTCCCGGGCGGAATACCGCGCCGTCGGGGTCAAAAAAGTATACTTTCTGCCCCGGCCGGAACTGGATGTCCACCACCTCAACAGGGGCGTCCGGTTCCATGGGGGGAAGGGTGATGTTTTCTTCCATTGGGTTTTCTCCTTATCCCTCCGGGAAAGCCGGAGGCGTGCAATTTCTTCTTACGTTCGCAGCGCCCAGGACAGGTAGGCGCAGACGGCGGCGGGGGATACGTTGCTCTGGGTGTAATCCAGGGCTTTTTTCAGGTGCTGCACCCCCTGGTACAGCTGCCCGGGGCTGCACTGCCGGGCCAGATTCCGGGCGTGACCGGACAGGGCCTGAAAGCCGCTGCGGCAAGTCAGCGCCGCCTCCAGCAGCTCCAGCCAGGCAGCCAGAGCATCCCCCAGGGCGTCCCGCTTCCACTTTTCCATGGGAACGAATACCTTGGTCAGCAGCAGACCATCCCCGGAGGCAAAGGCCTGCAAAAATTCCTCCGTACCGGCAGGCAGCTGCGTGCCGCCGGAGAGAAGTTCTTTTGCCTGGCCCAAAAAACCGCCGCTGCGGTTGGCAGCAGCTTCCAGATCCTCCCGGGAAGCGTCGGGAAATTCCCGGCTCAGGGCTTCCAGCAGCACCTTCCGGGGCAGAGCCTGCATTTTCAGCAGGGTGCACCGGGAACGGACCGTGGGCAGCAGCTTGTCCGGATTATCCGTCAGCAGCAAAAACACACCGTAAGCCGGCGGCTCTTCCAGCACCTTCAGCAGGGCATTCTGTCCGGGAATGCCCATGTCCTGGGAGCGGGGAAAGAGGTAGATTTTGTAATCCGACTCATTGGGCTGGACGTACATATCCGCCCGGGCCTGGCGGATTAAGTCTACCGTGACGGTTTTCTTCTCCGGGTCATCCACGGTGATGAAGTCCGGGTGGCTGCCGTCCAGGATTTTCCGGCAGGGGGTACAGTGCAGGCAGGGCTTTGGCTCTCCCTTGCACAACAGCGCCGCCGCCAGCAATTTCGCCAGGGTATGCTTGCCGGAGCCTTCCGGCCCGGCGATGAGATAAAAATGGGAAACGTGGCCTTTGGACAGGCTTTGGGTCAGATTCTGTTTCAGCTGATCGTTTCCCAGCAAGGTTTCAAAGGCCATAGCGTTCTCCTGTTTCTTCACATTTTTTGATTATATCATAACTTTCCCAAATGGAAAAGAGGGAAAGTCCTTAACCCCACAGATCCGACAGCATGGGAATGACCTGCTTCTTCCGGCTCATCACCCTGGGCAGGAAGGCGGTGTTGTCCTTGGGCGTCACATTGAAGGCCTGGCGGATGGTTTCGTCATCGCCTACATAGAGAATCTGGGTGCCTTCCAGCAGCACGTCGGTAAGCATCAGAACCACCAGGTCCAGTTCCTTCTTCTTGGCGTGGCTTTCCATGAGCTTCAGCAGTTCCTCCCGGCGGTGCAGCACCGAGGCGCTGTCCACACAGGTCAGCTGGGCCACCGCCAGAGAGTGCCCGGCAATGTGGAACTCCTTGTAATCGGTAAACAGCACTTCCTCCGCGGTTTTGTGCTCCACGGAAGCGGAGAAAATGGCCTTGCCCAGCTCTTCCAGGGACACGCTGGCAATCCGGGCCATCCGCTCGGCGGTGCGCACATCCCGGGGAGTGCAGGTGGGAGACTTGAACATGACGGTATCGGACAGAATCGCCGCCGCCATCATGCCCGCCAGGGCTGCCGAGGGCATCAGGCCCCGGTCCTGGAACATGCTGGCAATGATGGTATTGGTAGAGCCCACCGGCTCGTTGCGTACAAAAATGGGGTTGGTGGTCTGGATGTCCGCCAAGCGGTGATGGTCGATGATTTCCAGAATCTCCGCTTCCTCCAGACCGGGTACGGACTGGGACGCTTCGTTGTGGTCCACCAGCACCACCCGTTTGCGCCGGGGGCGCAGCAGATGATACCGGGTCAGAATGCCCACAACCCGCTCCTGGGCATCCAGAATGGGGTAGCTGGGGTGGCGATACTTCAGCACGATTTCCCGCACGTCATCCACCCGCTCATCCAGGTGGAAGCACACCAGCCCCTGGGTATTGCAGATCCGGCCCACCGGGGTGGACAGGAACAGCAGCCGGGCAGCCCGGTAAGCATCAAAGGGAGTGGCAATGATGCAGGTAGAGGTGGGGAAATCCCGGAACTGGGCAGGAAGCTCCGACTGGCACAGCACCAGGCAGTTGACGTTGCTTTCCAAGGCCCGCTGGATCATATCCGGCTGGTAGCCGCACAGCACAATGCTGTTTCGGTTGGGAAAGAGCAGATTCTCCTGACTCATGGGCAGGGCGATGGTAACTTCACCGGCTACGCTGTCGGTCAGGTCGCCGGCATCGTTGAGCACCTTGCCCTCCAGCACGGAAAGCACGTTGAACAGGGGCACTTCCTCCAATACGCCGGAGGTGATGCCGGACATGTTGTAACTGGCGATATCCGTCCGGGACAAGATACCGTAAAGGGTACCGTCCTCTTTCGCCACCGGAACGGCGGCAATGGAGGGGTATTCCTGCAGTTCATCCCAGGCCCGGCTCACGGTGACACCGGCATTGAGCACCGGCGGCATATCAAAATCCAGATCCCGCACCTGGTTATACAGGTCGGTGATCCGCTTGGGGGGCTGGAAGCCGAAACGGTCCAGCACAATCTGGGTCTCATCCGACACCTGACCCAGGCAGGCGGCCTCATATTCCCGGTCGCCGCAGGCATTGTGCAGCGCGGCATAGGCAATGGCAGCCACAATGGAGTCGGTATCGGGATTGCGATGCCCGGTTACATAAATGGGATCCATGGTTGCTCCTCTCTTCTGTTCAAACGTTATACCGTAACTTCTCCGGCAAGGCTCTTGCCGAAGATTGCTTCAATTTGGTTGGGTTCCATGCCCTGGCCGATGGCCCACATCAGCTTGGTCATGGCAGCTTCCGAGGTCATATCCCGGCCCTGGATGACCCCCAGTTCCAGCAGCTTGTTGCCCACCTGGTATACTTCCAGATTGGCGCTGTCGTACAGGCACTGGGTGGTGACGACGATGCTCACTCCGTCCTCCACGCACCGGCGGATGCCCCGCAGCCCTCTGTGGAGCACGTTCATACCGCCAAGACCGAAGGCTTCAATGACAATACCCTTGTAGCCCATGGCAGCCAGCATGTCGAATACCGCAGGATTCAGTCCCGGGGTCAGTTTCAGCAGAAATACTTCCCGGCTGATGGCCGGACACAGGCGGCTTTGCCCCTGGAATTTGGGCAGCACCTGGGGGTCTACCACCAGCCCTAAGTTGCTGACCAGGGCGGCATAGCGGGCATTGACGCTTTCAAAGGCAGAAAATCCGGAAGCCCGGACTTTCACCGCCCGGCAGCCCAGCATCACCTTCCGGTCAAAGGCCAGAAACACGCCGGGACAGCCGGAGGCAGCCATGGCAAAGGCGGTGCGCAGATTGTCCGGCCCGTCGGAGAGCATGTCCGTCAGAGGCAGCTGGGAACCGGTGAACACCACCGGAAGGTCAATATCCGGCAGCATAAAGGTAACGGCAGAGGCGGTATAGGCCATGGTGTCGGTGCCGTGAGAAATGACAATGCCATCATAGCCCTGCCGCTGCTCAAAAACCGTCTGGGCAATGAGCTGCCACTCTTCCGGGCGGATATTGGACGAATCCAGGCACATTACGTCCTGGACACAGATTTCATAGTAGGTGCGCAGCTGCTCCAGCTCCCGCTCCATTACCCCGGAACGATGAGGAACCAGCCCCTCTCCCCCGGGAACGGAGGCAATGGTGCCGCCGGTGGTCAGAAGGAGAATTTTTTTCTTGTCGGTCATTGTACGGTATCCTTTCGGGGCAGGGTTTTCAGGAAAGCTTCCATCCGATCCAGCCCAATTTTCAAAGATTCGCTGCTGCAGCAGTAGGACAGGCGGATATATCCTTCCGTACCGAAACAGCTGCCGGGCACGGCGGCCACAGCGGCCTGCCGGATCATCCGGGTGCAGAATTCCCCGCTGGTCAGGCCGTAGGGGGAGATGTCCACGAATACATAGAATGCTCCCTCCGGCTCGGGAAAGTTCAGGCCCATTTCTTTCAGCCGGGTGCAGACATACTGTCTGCGGCTGTCATAGGTACGGATCATGTCACTGGGGTCTGATTCCAGGGCAGCGGCGGCACCTGCCTGGACGAAGGTAGGCACGGCGGCGATGTTGGCGGCGCTGAGCAGCAGCAGCCGGTCCATCACATACTCCGGGCAGGTCAGATATCCCACCCGCCAGCCGGTCATGGCATAGGGCTTGGAAAAGCTCTGGCACAGAATCAGCTGATCCGCCAGTTCTGCATCCAGGCTCAGATCCGGACAGGACTTACCATAACACAGCTGGTTATAGACGTTATCTACAATGACAAAAATGGGCCTTCCCAGCACGGCTTCCTTCACCGCCTGCAGGCTCTCCCGGCTCAGCACCACACCGGTGGGGTTGCAGGGAGAATTGAGAATGATTGCCTTGGTTTTGGGGGTGATTGCTGCTTCCAGAGCTTCTTTCGTAATCTGAAAGTTGGTTTTTGTCACATCCAGGGCAACTGTCCTGGCCCCCGCCACGGCGGCAATACTCTCATACAGTACAAAGCCCGGGGTAGGGACAATCACTTCTTCTCCCGGATTGAGGATGCCCAGCAGGGCGGTAAACAGGGCCTGGCTGGCGCCTATGGTGATGAGGACCTGATTTTCTTTCACAGCATGGCCCCGGCGGGTTTCGTACGCCGCCACCGCCCGGCGCAAAGCATCGGTGCCCTGGTTGGGGGCATAGTGGGTCTGGCCCTGATTCAAAGCCGCAACGGCAGCCTCCTTCACCCCATCGGGGGTATCAAAATCCGGCTCTCCGATGGTTAACATAACGCATCCGGGCACTTCCTTTGCCAGGTTGGTATAGACCCGGATGGGGCTGCGTTTCAAGGCGTTTAAGTTCTGATTTAATGGAATCATTGGAAATTCTCCGCCAATCGTTCAAAAAATTCTGCGCCATTTTCCAAAGCGGCTTCGTCAAAATCAAAGGTATCGGCATGAAGCGCCGGGGTGTCCCCCACTCCCAGGAAGAAAAACATTCCCGGAAGATGCCGCTGGTACCAGGAAAAATCCTCCGCCGTCATGCTGGGCCCATCCAGCAGGGCAAAGTCCGCCGCCCGGCGCACCCGGGCGAACAATTCCGGCGGGTTCATCACGGCGGGGTAGCCGTCGTTCATATGCACCTGGACGGTGCAGAAGAAGGCGGCTTCCACCTGGTGCCCAATGTCCCGCAATCCCTGCTGCAGCCCTTCAAATATCTCATCCTGGAATGCCCGCAAACTTCCTTCCAGGTGGGTATGGGCAGACAGGGCGTTGCGGACGGTGCCGCTTTGGAATTTGCCGAATTTCAGCAGCCGGAAAATCCCCTGGGGCAGAGACTGCTCCAGAGCAGAAGCCTGACGATAGAATTCTACCCCGGCAGCCAGAGCGTCAACCCCTTCGGCGGCTTTTGCAATGTGGGCCGACTTGCCGAAAATATCCACGCTCACCTCGCAGGACCGGGCCATCAGTTCCTGCTCCCGGCTGGCGATGACTCCGGCGGTCAGTCCCGGCCACAGATGCAGTCCAAAAATGGCCTGTACCCGGTAGGTTTCCAAAATCCCGGTTTCGCACAATTCTCTTGCGCCCCCGGTGGTTTCCTCCGCAGGCTGGAATACCAGCAGCACATTGTGAGGAAGTGCTTCCTTCCGGCTCAGCCGTCGGGCCAGTTCCAACAGGATTGCCATATGCCCGTCATGGCCGCAGGCGTGCATTTTTCCCGGGTGCTGGGAGGCGTAGGAAGCTCCGGTTTTCTCTTCGATGGGCAGCGCATCAGCATCGGCCCGGAAGGCAATGGCAGTTTCCCTGCCAAAGTCAAACCAGGCGCACAGCGCCCCGGACATGGGGGAAAACACCTGGCAAGGCAGCCCTTTCAGAGCATTTTTCAGATAGGCCAGGGTCTGGGGAAGGTCATGATCCAGCTCCGGAATCCGGTGCAGAGCCTGGCGGTCAGCGGCTAAGGGCATGGCAATGCCTCCTGTGGAAATTTTACCAGTATTATACGCCAAATGCCCGGCGGTGTCAATTTATCCCCTTGAGTTTGGAACAAAAAGATGGTATGATGAAGCATCATAGAAAAGGAGAAAAGTCTTATGGATGCACAACAGATTATTGAATATATCCGCACCTCGGAAAAGAAAACCCCGGTAAAGGTCTACGTCTGGGAAAAGCAGCCTGTTGCCTTCCCCAACTGCCGGGAGTTCCCCGCTGGGGAAGGGTGCAAAATCGTCTTCGGTGACTGGAAGGACGTTGCCCCGGTGCTGGAGAGCAATGAATTTGCCCATGTAGAAATTGAGAACAACTGCCGCAACTCTGCCATCCCCATGCTGGATCTGAAAGACATCCCCGCCCGGATTGAACCCGGCGCCATTATCCGGGAGCAGGTGGAGATCGGCAAGAACGCTGTGATTATGATGGGCGCGGTCATCAACATCGGCGCCATCATCGGCGAGGGTACCATGATCGACATGGGCGCCGTGCTGGGCGGCCGGGCAACCGTAGGCAAGAACTGCCATGTGGGCGCCGGTGCAGTGCTGGCCGGTGTGGTGGAGCCTGCCTCCGCAACTCCGGTGGTGGTAGAGGACAATGTGCTCATCGGCGCCAACGCCGTGGTGATTGAAGGCTGCCGGATCGGTCACGATGCCGTGGTTGCCGCCGGCGCCATTGTGGTTTCCGATGTGGAGCCCAACACCGTGGTGGCCGGGTGTCCCGCCCGGGTCATCAAGGTCAAGGACGAAAAGACCGCCGGCAAGACCGCCCTGGTGGATGCCCTGCGGACTTTATAATTTCCTCCCGTACCGACGCACATTTTCTGCCCTGCGGAATACCATGGAATGAGCGGTGAAGCTCAAGAATATGTTTCGGAGGTACTTCTTATGTGTGGTAACAACAACAATCTGTGCAGCTGCATCGGCAACAACTGGTGGTGGATCGTGATTCTGCTGCTGTTCTGCTGCTGCGGTAACGGCACCATGACCAACGACAACGGCTGCGGCTGCTGCTAAGCCCTGTGGGGCAGAGAAATCCTCCGCCCCGGTCAAACCATAATAACGCTGCCCGGGTGGAATACCAGCCGGGCAAAAAGCTTCCCTCCCGGCAAACGCCGGGAGGGTTCTTGCATTTATATCCGCTTGAGGGGATTGGACCCGTCCTGGGCCAGCAGCAGGTCGGTGATGATGTCGTTGCTGACCAGGTAGCCCTTGGGGGTCAGCACCCACCGGCCGGTGTCGGTCTGGGTGGCGTGGAAGAACCGGCGGCGCTGTTCCAGCACGTCTTCCAGGGGAGCAAAGGGCAGCAGGAACATTTTCTCATACTCCTGCGCGTCGATGCCCACGTTGGTGCGCAGCCGGAGCATCAGGTATTCTCCCGCCCGCTCCCGCAGGGGGATCTCCTGAATGTCCTCCATAATGTCTCCGCCTTCCCGGATGCCGGTGATATAGGCCTGCAAGTCCCGTTTCAGGGTATAACGCTTGCCGGCAAAGTCGGAGCTGGCGCTGGGGCCGAAGCCCAGGTATTCCCCGCCGGTCCAGTACTTCATATTGTGCTTGGAAAGAAGGCCCTTGCGGCAGAAGTTGGAAATCTCGTACTGCCGGAAGCCCCGGCCCCGGAGGGTTTCCACCGCCGCCAGGTACATATCCGCCTGGGTTTCGTCATCAGGCAGATTCAGAATATCCTTGCACTGGGCAAAGGGGGTACCATCTTCAATTTTCAGGGCGTAGCAGCTGATATGCTCCGGGAGCAGCCGCAGCACATTGTCCAGCGTCTCCTGCCAGTCCTTCAAATCCTGTCCCGGCAGGCCGTACATCAGGTCAATGGAGACGTTGCGAAAGCCTGCCTTGCGGATTTTGTGATAGGCCGCCACCGCCTGGGCATAGGTATGGGGACGGCCCAGCTTTTTCAGCATCTCATCGTCGTCGGACTGAATGCCCAGGCTGACCCGGTTGAAGCCCTCCGCCCGGAGCCGGTGGAGCAGCCGGTCGGATATGGAATCCGGATTGGCCTCGAAGGTGATTTCGGCGTTGTTGTCCACGTCGAAGTTGCGGCGGATGGTGGTCATAATCACCGCCAGACCATCGGCGCCAAAGTAAGACGGGGTGCCGCCGCCAAAGTAGACGGTGTCCACCTTGTAATTGGGGGCCAGCTCTCCGGCCTCCTTGATGTGGTCGCACACCGCATCCAGGTATCCGTCAATGAGCTTGTCTTCCTTGGTACAGGTGGAGTAAAAGTCGCAGTACTGGCACTTGCTGCGGCAAAAAGGCACATGAATATATAGTCCTAAGGGACGTTTGTTGGGGCGTTTGGTAAGAATTGGCATAGATTCCCTCCGACTTCACTTAATCTTCATCCAGCTTCAGCACAGCCATAAAGGCTTCGGAGGGGACGGAGACGGTGCCGAAGGTGCGCATCCGCTTTTTGCCCTCCTTCTGTTTTTCCAGCAGCTTTTTCTTTCGGGTAATGTCGCCGCCGTAGCACTTGGCCAGCACGTCCTTGCGCAGGGCCTTGATGGTTTCCCGGGCGATGATCTTTCCGCCGATGGCGGCCTGGACGGGAATTTCAAACTGGGCACGGGGAATGTTCTCTTTCAGCTTTTCGCAGATCTTCCGGGCCCGGGGATAGGCGTTGTCCGCAAAGAGGATGAAACTCAATGCGTCCACAATGTCGCCGTTGAGCAAAATATCCAGCTTCACCAGCTTGCTGGGACGGTAGCCGATGAGCTCATAGTCAAGACTTCCGTATCCTCTGGTGCGGGATTTCAGGGCATCGAAGAAGTCGTAGATAATTTCATTCAGGGGCATTTCGTAGTGCAGCTCCACCCGGCTGGCATCCAGGTATACCATATCCTTGAATTCGCCCCGGCGCTGCTGGCACAGGTCCATAATGTTGCCCACATATTCCTGGGGGGCAATCAGATTGACCTTGGCGTAAGGCTCCTCCGCCAGCTGAATTTCCATGGGGTCGGGATAGTCCAGGGGGGTGTAGACCATCATCACCTCTCCGTTGGTCTTGGTGACCCGGTAGACAACGTTGGGGGCAGTGGTAATCAGATCCAGATTGTATTCCCGTTCCAGCCGCTCCTGGATGATCTCCATATGCAGCAGACCCAGGAAGCCGCAGCGGAAGCCAAAGCCCAGGGCAATGGAGCTTTCCATTTCGTAGCTCATGGAAGCGTCGTTGAGCTTCAGCTTTTCCAGGGCGTCCCGCAAATCCTGGTACTTGGCGCCGTCGGCGGGGTAAACGCCGGAGAACACCATGGGCTGCACCGCCCGGTAGCCGGGCAGCGGCTCCGATGCGGGATTTTCCACCGTGGTGATGGTGTCGCCCACCTGGGTATCGGCAACGGTTTTGATAGAAGCGGTGATGTAGCCCACTTCACCGGCTCCCAGTTCCTCCAGAGGACACAGGCCGGTGGGAGTCATGGTACCCACCTCCACCACCTTATAAACCGCACCGGTGGCCATCATTTTAATATCCATGCCGGGCTTGACGGTGCCCTGCTTGATCCGGGTGTAGACAATGACGCCCCGATAAGAATCGTACTGGCTGTCAAAAATCAATGCCTGCAGCGGCGCTTCCCGGTCGCCGGTGGGAGCGGG
>CALXDU010000053.1 GCA_944387145.1 uncultured Oscillospiraceae bacterium
TGGAGCGGGTGACGAGGCTCGAACTCGCTACCTCCACCTTGGCAAGGTGGCGCTCTACCAGATGAGCTACACCCGCGGGGAACATGGCTTATTATAGCGAAGTTTCAGAAAATGTCAAGCCTTTTTTTCAAAAATGTCAAATTATTTTTCTTCCTGGGTTTCTGCTGTCTCTGCCACCGTTTCCTCAGTCTGCTCGGTGGGCTGCACCGCAGCATCCTGACCGGCAGCGGTACAGGCAGGATACATGGAGTAATCCCAGACATAGTCTTCCATCTGGGTATCCGACAGTTCCCGGAATCCGCCGTTTGCACTGCACCACAGCAGATCCACATGATAATACTGACCATCATCCAGCACGATGTTCCAGGTCCAGGGTTCACCGGCGTGGGTTCCCGTGACAATCAGGCATTCCAGCCCCGCACCACGGCACATAGCTGCGTACACCCGGGCAAAGGCACGGCTGTCCCCCACCCCATGCCGCAGCAGGCTATAGGCGGGCGTAATGGAAGTTTCCACCTTATAATCAAAACGCTCCATCAGGAAAGCATACAGCTGGGCGTACTTCTGCCGGTCAGCATCGTCTCCGCTGACATACAGGGAAGCTGCATCAAACACCGGCTTGACCTGAGACTGCATCCGGCGCAGCGAGTCCCGGCTGTTCTGGTAAGTAAACACCAATTCCACCACACGGCTGATGCCGCTTCCGTAAACCGCTTCCGTTACCTGGGGCGTTTCCATTACAATCTGAGGATTCTCCAAGGAATAGTCCTGCACCAGCTGGGTATAGTCCACCGGTTCATAGTCTTCCACCAGCAGAACAATTCCGGATTCAAATCCCGCCATTGCGTCGGTGACAATCCGCTTCGCTGCCTCTACATCCCGGGCTGTACGAATTCCCTGAATTTCCGTCCGGCCATGGAGATACTGGATGCTGACCGCCACAGCCGGCTGGCCCACACTGGTGCCCAGTTCATAGTTGATTTCCTTCACCGCATATGCGGTAATGGGATCATAGGCCATAACGTGACGCACAGCCTGCTCCATCCCCTGCTGCACCGTCTGCTGGGGATATTCCGAGATATTGATGGCGGCCATCTCTGATCCGGATGCCACAATTTTTTCCAAAGCCTCAATCAATTCCCCATAGCTGGAGGCAGAAATCACTTCTGACTGATTATTCTGCCGCTGATTCTGATGGGAAGTGACCGACGCATACCGACCATCCAGCCAGCCGCAGCCTGTCAGCAGCAAACTGGCAGCCAGACCAATCAGAATACAGGCCAGTTTCTTTCTGTTGCACATACACCCCGTCTCCTGTCAAAGGGAATTCTGGGAATACCGGGAAAATCCGTCTCCCAGCACCTGGTGGGCTTCCTGTACGATCACAAAAGCCGCCGGGTCAATTTCCATCACCAGTTCCTTAAGTTCCGTAATCTGCTGCTTCTTCACCGCCGTCAGCACCACCATCATCTGCTGATGGGTATAGCTTCCTTCCGCATGGAGCAAGGTTGCTCCCCGGTCCAGCTTTGTACCGATGGCCTGGGCGATGGCGGCATGTTCCTTGGTGATAATCAGCGCCACTTTGGAATAGTCAAACCGATAGACCACTGCGTCAATCACCTTGCCGGTGATAAACACCGCTACACCGGTATACAGCGCCTTGGTCACATCCTGGAACACAATGCCTGTCAGCACCACCACAAAGGCATCAAATGCCATGGTAATCTGTCCGATGGGCACGTTCCGGTAGCGCAGTTTCAAAAGCCGCACCAGAATATCTGACCCGCCGGTGGAACTGCCGCAGACAAAAACCATCCCCAGCCCGAGACCGCACAGCGTTCCGCCATACAGCGCTCCAATGAGGGGCTCCAGCGTCAGATTGGCAATACCGCTCAGCCCGTCAATCAGGACAGAGCTCAAAAGCATACCCAAAAGGCTTCCGCAGAAAAACCGCTTGCCAATTTTTGCGCCGCCCAGGACAAACAACGGTAGATTCAGCAGGATCGACAAAGTACCCACACTTCCGAATCCTGCCACCTCCACAAAGGCCATGGCAAGGCCGGAAATACCGCCGGGGTTCAGATCATTGGGCTGCAAAAACAGCACAAATCCCAGGGCAAACAGACTGCTGCCCACTACGGTAGCCGGAATCCATCCGTAATCATGCCAAAGTTTGCCCATATTGGAACCTCCTTCTGGAATCTCTTCCCGGATTATACGTCAAATGTCTGCTGTTTATCCGGGCTGTCCTCATCTTTCAGAAGCATGCCCGCCGTGGGAATGGTTTTGCTGCGATAACGGTTTTCGTTGACGATTCCGCTATTTTCCAGCAGTGCCGCCTGAGTCAATACCGCTTTTTTCTTCAGGGTCATCACTGCAACACCCTGAGTATTGCGGGTGGTTTTGGGCAGCAGCTGGGCGGTGGAGAAAATCAGAGCCCGTCCATCGGAAGAATACAGTACCATCTGGGCATCCTGCTCCAGCGCCATAACGCTGACCAGAGGACTCTTATCACTATAGGCGCCAGTCAGCTTTTTCCGGTTGGTTTTGGTTTCATAGGCGGAGAGGGATACCTTGGCTACCTTGCCGTTTTCAAAGAAGAACAGTACAAAGCCCTTATAATCTCCGCAGAACACCAGCGCCGCCATATTCTCTCCCGGCTCAAAGCCCAGCTTCTGGGGCAGGTAATCACCGAGAAGAGATGCTTTTCCGTCGTCAAAATCAGACAGTCTGGACTTATAACACTGGAATTGATCGGTAAATACCAGGAATTCTGCGCGGTTGGTGGTTTCCTTGGACAAAAGCAGACTGTCGCCTTCTTTGAATTTCTGTTCGCCGCTCATCCGCAGGGACTGCTGGGTAATCTTCTTCAGATAGCCCTCTTTGGACAGGAACACGGTAACGGCATAATCCGCCGCTGCCGGCTCTTCCTCCTCCACAGCCGTCTCCTGGAAATCGTAGATAATTTCCGTTTTCCGGGGCTTTCCGTACTTGGAAGATACTGCCTCCAGTTCCCGGATAATGACATTTTTCAGTTTCCGGGAACTGTTGAGGGTGCCCTGCAGGTCTGCGATTTCCTGCTCCAACTGGTCGATGACCTTGGTCTGCTTCAGGATGTATTCCTTATTGATATTGCGCAGCTTGATTTCCGCCACGAAGTTGGCCTGGATTTCGTCAATGCCGAAGCCGATCATCAGGTTCGGCACCACTTCACTTTCCAGTTCCGTCTCCCGAATGGTGCGGATAGCCTTGTCAATGTCCAGCAGAATCCGGGCAAGACCTTTCAGCAGGTGCAGCCGTTCTTCCTTTTTCTGAATCTGGAAGAAAATCCGGCGCTTGATGCATTCGGTACGCCAGGCTGTCCACTCCTGCAAAATTTCTCCCACACCCATCACCCGGGGCATGCCGCCGATGAGGATATTGAAGTTGCAGGGGAAGCTGTCCTGCAAGGGGGTCAGCCGGAACAGCTTCTGCATCAGCTTCTCCGGCTCCACGCCCCGTTTCAGGTCGATGGTCAGTTTCAGGCCGTTCAGGTCGGTTTCGTCCCGCATATCGGAAATTTCCCGGATTTTTCCCGCTTTAATCAGCTCCGCCACCTTATCCATAATCACTTCGGTAGCGGTGGTGTAGGGAATTTCCGTAATTTCAATCAAATTGCCGTCTTTGACATAGTGCCACTTTGCCCGGAGTTTGAAGCTACCCCGGCCGGTGGTGTAGATATCCCGGGTGGCACCTTCGTCAAACAGCAGTTCTCCGCCGGTGGAAAAATCCGGGCCGGGCAGGGTTTCCAGCAGGTCGTGATCCGGATTTTTCATCAGGGCGATGGTGGTATCGCAGATTTCCTTCAGATTGAAGGAACAGATATTGCTGGCCATACCAACGGCAATGCCCTGGTTAGCGGAAACCAGTACGTTGGGGAAGGTAGTGGGCAAAAGGGTTGGCTCTTTCATGGTGGCATCATAGTTATCCACCATGTCCACGGTATCGCTGTCGATATCCCGGAAAATTTCCCCACAGATGGGGTCCAGCTTGGCTTCGGTATATCGGGAAGCTGCGTAAGCCATATCCCGGGAATAAACCTTACCGAAGTTACCCTTGGAATCCACGAAGGGGTGCAGCAGGGATTCGTTGCCCTTGGCCAGACGCACCATGGTTTCGTAGATGGCGGCGTCGCCGTGGGGGTTCAGCCGCATGGTCTGGCCCACAATGTTTGCCGACTTGGTTCTGCCGCCGGTGAGCAGGCCCATTTTGTACATGGTATACAGCAGCTTCCGATGGGAAGGCTTGAATCCGTCAATCTCGGGAATGGCCCGGGAGACGATCACCGACATGGCATAGGGCATGTAGTTCAGTTCCAGCGTTTCGGAAATGGGCTGTTCCGTGGTGGAACCGTGCAGCCCCATAATGCCGTCGGTATTGATTTTTCGTTTGTTCTGTTCCGGTTCCTGTTTCTTGCGTGCCATAGTTGGCTCCTTTACAACTTGTTACAAAGCATCCGGAAAACATCAGGAAATATCGGCAAGTTCCAAATATTTCGCTCCGTTTTCCGCAATAAAGTTCTTTCTTTCCTGCAGGCCATCTCCCAGGAGAACGTCAAAATAGTGAGCGGTGCGCTCGGCATCCTCCGGCATGACTTTGATGAGCCGGCGGGTTTCCGGATTCATGGTGGTCATCCACATCATTTCCGGTTCGTTCTCGCCCAGACCTTTGGAGCGCTGGATGGTGACCTTTTTGCCTTCCAGCTCTTTGAGGATTTTCACCTTTTCCTGTTCGTTATAGGCAAACCAGGTCTTGTCCTTGCAGGTGATTTCAAACAGCGGAGATTCCGCGATAAACACATAGCCGTCCCGGATCAGCGTCGGGCACAGGCGGTAGAGCATGGTCAGAATCAGGGTGCGAATCTGGAAGCCGTCCACGTCCGCATCGGTACAGATGACCACCTTGCTCCAGCGCAGGTTGTCTAAGTCAAAGCTGCTCAGTTCCTTGGCTTTCTTGCCCTGAACCTCCACGCCGCAGCCCAGCACCTTCATCAAGTCCGTAATGATGGGAGAAGCGAAAATTTTGCTGTAGTCCGCCTTCAGACAGTTGAGGATTTTTCCTCGAACGGGCATGATGCCCTGGAACTCTGCATCCCGGCTCTGCTTGACGCTGCCCAATGCGGAGTCACCCTCCACGATATACAGCTCCCGGCGGCTGGTGTCCCGGCTGCGGCAGTCTACAAATTTCTGCACCCGGTTGGCAATGTCGATGGAGCCGGACAGCTTTTTCTTAACGCTGGACTTGGTTTTTTCCGCAGACTCTCTGGCCCGCTTGTTCACCAGAATCTGCTCTGCAGCTTTGGCTGCTTCCTGGGCGTTCTCAATAAACCAGACCTGCAGCTGCTCTTTGAAGAAGGCCGTCATGGCGTCCTGGGTGAATTTGGAGTTTACAGATTTTTTGGTCTGATTTTCAAAGCAGCCGATGGTGGAGAAGCAGTTGGTCACCAGCACCAGGCTGTCCTGAATGTCCTGGAACAGGATTTTGCTTTCATTTTTGGTGTATTTGTTGTTATCCCGGAGGAATTTGTCAAAGGCAGCGGTAAATCCCAGCCGCACTGCCCGGTCAGGGCTGCCGCCGTATTCCAGCCAGGAAGAGTTATGGTAGTACTCCGTGTGGCTCAGCTGCTTGCTGAAGCAGAAAGAGGCGGTGATTTTCAGCTTCATTTCCGGGCGGTTTTCCGCATCACGGCCTCGGCGCTCCGTTTCCCAGTAGACGGGCATAGTGAAGGCGTTGTCGCCTACCAGCTCCTCGATATACTGACGGATGCCGTTTTCGTAGCAGAATTCCTCTGTTTCAAACTTTCCGCCCACCTGATTGCGGAAACGGAAGGTAATACCTTTATTGACCACCGCCTGGCGGCACAGTACGTCCCGGTAGTACTCTACAGGAATGCGGATATCGGTAAACACTTCCTTATCCGGACGCCAGCGGAAACAGGAGCCGGTTTTCTTCCGGTCGGTGGGCTCCTTTTTCAGTCCTCCAATGTTGCGGCCCTTTTCAAAGTGCAGATCATACCGGTATCCATCCCGGCGGATGGTTGCGTCAAAAAACTCGGATGCATACTGGGTGGCGCAGGAACCCAGACCGTTCAGGCCCAGGGAATACTCGTAATTTTCGCCGTTTTCCCCGTACTTGCCGCCGGCGTACATTTCACAGAACACCAGTTCCCAGTTGTAGCGTTTTTCTTTTTCGTTATAATCCACCGGGCAGCCCCGGCCGAAGTCTTCCACTTCCACGCTCAAATCTTCGTAGCGGGTGACGATGATGGTATCGCCGTGGCCCTCACGGGCTTCGTCGATGGCGTTGGAGAGAATCTCAAACACCGCATGCTTGCAGCCTTCCAGGTCATCAGAGCCGAAGATAACCGCAGGGCGCTTACGCACCCGGTCCTCTCCTTTGAGCATGGAGATGCTGGAATTGCCATATTGTTCTTGCTTTTTTGTTGCCATTTTCCTTACCTGCCATCGTTATCCATAATAATTCAATGGTATTATACGCAATTTTCCCTGTAAAGTCAACCACAGGCAATTTTGCCGCTTTTCTGCCGGGTGTGAAAGAACTTCCGTTTTTATGTCTATACTACGAAACAAAAGGAGGTTTGCTTATGGAATCCATTTGGAGTGCCACTGGAAAGCTTCCCCATTTTCCGCCGCTGTGGGGAGACGTTCACACCGATGTACTGGTCATCGGCGGCGGCATGGCAGGGCTGCTCTGTGCCCATCAGCTGCGCCAGGAAGGGGTTTCCTGCATTGTAGCAGAAGCGGAGGTTCTTGCCGGCGGTGTAACCAAAAATACCACGGCAAAAATTACGTCTCAGCATGCTCTGATTTACCGCAAGCTGCTGGATACCCTGGGAAGTGAACAAGCAGGGTTATACCTGAAAGCCAATCAGGACGCTTTGCAGACATACCGCAGTTTGTGTCAGAACATGGACTGTGACTTTGAAAATCAAGACAGCTTTGTCTATTCCCGGACCGGGAAGGAAAATCTGGAGGCGGAACTGACCGCTTTGCAGCAGTTGGGGTATCCGGCAGAGTTCGTGCAGGATCTTCCCCTTCCCTTCCCCGTCAGCGGCGCTGTGCGCTTTCCAGACCAGGCCCAATTTCACCCGCTGAAATTTCTGTCCGCCATCACGGAAGATCTGGCGGTTTACGAAAGCACCCCGGTGCGGCATGTGGAAAAGAAAAAGGCGGTAACCGATCACGGCACCATCTATGCCGACAGCATCATCGTCGCCACCCATTTTCCCTTTCTCAATACCCATGGCAGTTACTTTATGAAGCTCTATCAGCAGCGCTCTTATGCCCTTTCTCTGGAAAATGTGCCTTCTCTGACGGGAATGCACAAAGATGAAGCAGAAGATGGTCTTTCCTTCCGCAGTCAGGGAAGCGCCCTGATTTTGGGCGGCGGCGGGCACCGTACTGGCAAACCCGGAGGCGGCTGGCAGGAACTGGAACGGATTGCCCGGCAGTATTATCCCCAGGCTTCCATTACCCACCGTTGGGCGGCGCAGGACTGCATGAGTCTGGACGGCATTCCCTATATCGGACAGTACAGCGCCAGAACCCCGGGATTGTACGTTGCCACAGGCTTTAACAAATGGGGCATGACCAGTTCCATGGTTGCGGCGCGGGTACTGACGGACCTGATTTGCGGGAAAGGAAGTCCCTATGCTGACCTGTTCTCCCCTTCCCGGAGTATGCTCCATCCCCAGCTGGGAGCAAACGCCATGGAAGCTGCCAAGGATCTGCTGACCTTTTCCAAAAAGCGGTGTCCTCACATGGGCTGCGCCCTGAAATGGAATCCCCAGGAACACAGCTGGGACTGTCCCTGCCATGGCTCCCGGTTTACCGAGTCCGGCAAACTCATTGATAACCCCGCCACCCGGGACTTAAAAAAACAGAAATACCGCAAATGACAAAACCGGCACTTTTTCCCCGGCAAAGAATATTTCCTCTTGTTTTTTTCCTGCTGCGCGGTTATAATAGCCCAAGAAACAAATAGGAGGTCATTATCATGGCTGTTAAAATTGAGAAGAGCACCATCATCGGGGACATTCTGGACATCGCACCCCACGCTGCCCCCCTGTTCTTTGCCATCGGTATGCACTGCCTGGGCTGCCCCTCTTCCCGGGGCGAGACCGTTGAGGAAGCCTGCATGGTTCACGGTGTGGACTGCGAGCCCTTCCTGGCCCAGCTGAACCACTTCCTGGAGGCTTACGAGGCTTCCGAGGCAGAAAAGAACGCTTGATTGCGCCCGGCTATGCCATCCCGGTTTTTTGCCGGGGTGGCATTTTTTATGGAGGTATCCTTTATGAAAATCCCCCTTTCCAACCGTCTTTTGGCCTGCTGCGGCTATGTTCGACCCAGTGACCGGGTAGCTGACGTAGGATGCGACCATGGCTACCTGGGCATTCATCTGCTTCTGAACGGAATTGCCAGTTCTGTCATTGCCTCCGATGTCAATCAAGGTCCCCTGGACAGTGCCCGGCGCAATGGGGAAAAATATGGCGTGCTGAACCATATGACTTTCTGTCTTTCCGACGGTGTAAAAGACATTCCGCAAGATTTTGATTGTCTGGTCTGTGCCGGAATGGGTGCAGATACGATTATCTCCATCCTTTCTGCGGCACCCTGGCTGAAAGATTCCCGCTACCGCCTGATTTTGCAGTGTCAATCCAAGCGGCCGGAGCTTCGGCAATGGCTGTATGATGCCGGCTACGCCATTGAGAGAGAAACCCTGGCAAAAGACGGAAAATTTGTCTATTCCATTATGGAAGTTGTGTACGCCCCGGAGCAATCCATTTCCCCCGTAGAAACCTATCTTTCCCGGCAGCTTCTGGAAAGCCGCCACCCGCTTCTGCCGGAATACTACCAGCGGGTGAAGCAAGGTCTTACGCTGACTGTGGAGGGAATGCGGCGGGCTCAGGATGCCCAGCTGCCTGTATATGAAAGCATTTTAACGGATTTGGAGCGCTGGGAGGACAAGATCTATGGCAACTGTACATGATATCGTTTCCTTTTTAGGTACAATCGCACCGGAAGCCTGGAAAGAAAGCTGGGACAATGTGGGGCTGCTCTGCGGCCGGATAGGACAGCCTGTAACCAAAATTCTGGTTGCCCTGGACCCCTTCCCAGGCGTCATAGAAGAGGCTGTCACAGAAAAGGCCGACCTGATTGTGACCCATCATCCTTTGATTTTCGGCAACGCGCTGATGGGTGTTACGGACAGCAGCGAAACTGGGAGAAGCCTACTGACACTGATTGAACACAACATCGCTGCCATCAACGCCCACACCAATCTGGACATGGCTCCCGGCGGTGTGAACGACGTACTGGCACTAGCTTTGGGACTGGAGGACATTACCGTTCCCTATCCTCTGGGGTTGGATGCTGACGGTCGGGCTTACGGTCTGCTGCGGACAGGAACGGTTGCTCCCCAGTCTCTGGACGACTTTTTGTCCCAGGTTAAGGAACACCTAGGCTGTCCGGGACTGCGGTATGCCGATGGAGGAAAGCCTGTTCACCGGGTTGCGGTTGGCGGAGGTGCCTGCGGAAGTGAATGGCATCAGGCCGTCCAGGCCGGGTGCGACACCTTTGTCACCGCTGACGTAAAGTACAACCAATTCTGGGATGCCCAGCAGGCGGGACTGACCCTGATTGATGCAGGACATTTCTATACAGAGAACCCGGTTGTTGCAGTTTTGGCCCAAAAATTGCAGGCCGCTTTCCCCGAAATTCCGGTCAGTATTTCCAAAACCCACCGTGACTGCATGAAATTCTTTTGAAAACGGTTGATTTTTGTCTTGCACAGTGATAAAATAGATTGGATATTTTTGAAGCAAAAACGAAGGGAAGAAGTTACCTATGTCCGGACATTCCAAATGGCATAACATTCAGAAAACCAAGGGTGCACAGGACGCCAAGCGTGCTGCTGCTTTCACCAAGATTGCAAAAGAACTGATCGTCGCTGTGAAAGAAGGCGGCGGCATCACTGACCCTGCCAACAACTCCCGTCTGGCTACCGTCATCACCAAGGCAAAAGCTGCCAACATGCCCAACGACAACATCAAGCGCTGTCTGGAGAAAGCCTCCGGCGCCAGCGGCGGCGACAACTACGAAAGCATCACCTACGAAGGCTACGGCCCCGGCGGTGTGGCTGTGATCGTGGAAACCATGACCGACAACCGCAACCGGACTGCCGGTTCCATGCGGCACCACTTCGATAAGTTCGGCGGCAACCTGGGTGCTTCCGGCTGCGTGTCCTGGAGCTTTGATAAGAAGGGCGTTCTGGTAATCGACAACGAAGACGGCGATTACGAAGAAGATCAGGTCATGATGGATGCCATGGACTGCGGCGCAGACGATTTTGAAGCCGAGGATGACGTATTCACCATCTACACCACCCCCGACGATTTCAACGCTGTAGCCGACGCCATGGCTGCCAAAAACTACAAGTTTGTCTCTGCCCAGATCGAAATGGTTCCTCAGAACTACCAGAAGCTGGAAAATGAGGAGCATGTCAAGCTGATGGAAAAGCTCATCGATATCATGGAAGAAGACGACGACGTTCAGAACATCTGGCACAACTGGGAAGAATAATCACAACCGCCATCCCTGTTTTCCCAGGGATGGCGGTTTTCCTGCCGCAATCGGAATCAGAAAGGCCCTGTGATCAAGATAAATTTTATACTTGACAAAAACTGCACTACATGCTAGAATACTTTGGCAATCAGATATTTTTCTTTTTGATTCGGAGTGATACCCAAGAGGCCGAAGGGGCTCCCCTGCTAAGGGAGTAGGCGGTCAAAAGCCGCGCGAGGGTTCAAATCCCTCTCACTCCGCCATAACCGGACATCAGTTTTGATACAATGCATATCAAAACTGATGTCCGGTTTCTTTTTGCAAAAGCTTCTATTTAAGATGATTTTCGTACATCTCTTAACGTCAACATGCGCTACGGTAATTCAGAAACAGTCACCATGATTTTCCTTCACTATACCAATTAACGAAAGGTTTACTGGGTATGCAGAATTTGAGTTAGAGTGTGCATCTTCTTTGTTGAATCGTTGATTTCTCCATGTTAATGCAGTATAATTTTATCATACGTCAGGACAAGAACTTCTACAGGAGGTAATATACTGTGGGACTATTTGATTTATTCAAAAAGAACCAATCTGAATCTAAAAAGGCGACGATTCCCGAACAAGATAAAAAATATTATCAACAGGATTCATACTACACTGATACAGTATTCACCGGTACACAGTTTGAAAAGAAAGTGGTATTATTTGAGAACAGAAAGAAAACTGCAATCCCTTCAAAAACAGGCCTGTATCCTGCGGAAATCTTATTACTCGAATACTGCTCATACGGTAAATATCCCGCCCCTAAGCATGGATATCCCAGTTTTTGGTGGTTCGAATATGGAATTAGGGATGTGGGAGCAGCATTAAAAGATCTTGAAGTCAGAGGCTATATTGCCTTTGCTTCAGCAAAGGATTCTCTGAATAGTTTGACAATGCCACAGCTGAAAGAAATGCTGTCCACAAAGGAGTTGCCTACCACTGGAAAAAAGTCTGACCTTGTTTTACGTGTAGCAGATGCGTTTTCTGAAGCGGAACTGACCGCAAGTGGTATTCAAGTAAAGTACATGCTAACCGATTTGGGGCAACGTGAATTAGCAGAAAACGCTTATGTTCCTTATATGCACAAAAACCATAATAAGACAGTAGAAGACAATACCTTTGGGATGCCATTCAATGTATGGAGCATCAACAAATTGTTAGGTGCAGGCGATAAGTCAAACTGGAAGTCTATTGTTGAAGCACAGGAAGCAAAATTGAATCAACAAAGAACTGACAACCACAGCACCACTATGAGGATGTTGAGCAATTTTGACCCTGAATTATTCAAGATTTTGAAAACGCAAGATGAACAACTTGAAGCTATCCAAAAGGCTAGAATGGAATATGACGAAAACAAAGATATTGATTCGTATATTGCCTTTTGGGAAATGCTTTGGAACAATGGTGGATTAGCGTTCCGTGGTTCAAGATGGCATTTTGAATTGGCTGATTTATACATCGCTTCAAAGAGATATGGCGATGCTTTGCGCTTCGTTAAGGAACTAAAAAAAGAACGAAAAGAATATACAGAAAAAGCTGATTCATATATCGCCAAAATTGAAGCACTTATTGCAAAACAAGCAAACAAAAAGAAATAATACCACAAATGAGCAGCAAATTCCTCCTTATTCTTTTACCACAATGTGATACAATTTAACTAAAGGCAAGCCTTTTAATGATTTATCCGCAGGGAGTGCATTTTGTATCAGAATAGGTCGTTATTTTACCCGACTTCTGCAGAAGTCGGGTTTCTTTTTATGCTTTTCGGAATTTCTTTCCTTCTCAGCATCTAAATCATACAGAAAAGATCTATCCCAGTCTGATATCCCCTGAGCCGGATACGACAGAACGGTATGCAAAGACCGCTTTTATCCGCACAACGGGCCGGCCTGCTGTATATCCACTCCGGAATTGCCCTGTTTTCGCTGAAACAGGCGGCTGAATCAGCCGTGAAGATTGGACATGATCCATTTGTAGGTTTGTCAATGATGTGTTACAGATTGGGAAAAGCAAATAAGACCTGTTTCGGGGAGCGCCAGGCGAGAG
>CALXDU010000054.1 GCA_944387145.1 uncultured Oscillospiraceae bacterium
GGTGGGAACAACAGGGCTCGAACCTGTGACCCCATGCTTGTAAGGCATGTGCTCTCCCAGCTGAGCTATGCTCCCAGATCCTTCGCTTTGGCTGCTCACCTCAGCGACGTGGTTTATTATACACGGGAAGGGGCCATTTGTCAAGGACTTTTTTTATTTTTTCCCGTTTTTTTCCACATTATTTTTAAGGACCTATTTTCCTGGTTTTATCCCACCATTATAGGAAAATCTCAAACTTTTTCCAGCAGATTCTGGATATCCTCCGGTGTGAAGGTGTAGACGGTGTCACAGAACTGGCATTCTACAGGGAAGGACTTTCCTTCCTCCATAATCTGGTTCAGTTCCTCCCGGCCCAGACTGATCAAGGCGCTCTCCACCCGCTCCCGGGTGCAGTAGCACTTATAGGCCACCTCGGTAGTTTCCATAAACACCACGCCCAGATCACCGCAGACCTGGCCCAGAATATCTTCAGGGGTCAGCCCGGCTTCCAGCATGGCAGTCACGGCGCCGGCTGCCTGGATGCCCTTCTCCAGCTTGTCAATCACTTCCTCCGGCGCATCCGGCAGCAGCTGAATCAGATATCCGCCTGCAACCTTCACCTGCTGGTCCCGGTCGATCAGCACACCCAGGGCACAGGCTGTGGGGGTCTGCTCGCTCTGGGCAAAGTACGCCGTCACATCGTCACCAATCTCTCCGGAAACCAGCTGGGTCGAGCCGATATAGGGTTCCTTCATCTGCAGGTCCCGAATGACCGTGAGGGTTCCGTCGGTGCCTACGGTGGCTCCTACGTCCAGCTTTCCTGGGTACTTTTCCACCAGGGGTACCTTGGGTTCTGTTACACAGCCCCGGACATTGCCGATGGGATCGGATACCACGGTAATGGTACCGATGGGGCCGCCACCCCGGATCTGCAGGGTCATGGAGCCATTGTCCACCTTCTGCATATTGCCCATCATGGAAGCTGCCGTCAGCGCCCGTCCAAAGGCCGCTGTGGCGTTGGGTGTGGTGCCCTGGATTTGTGCTCCACGGCGAACCAACTCCGTAGAGCGGATGGCTACCACCTTCACAGAGCCATCCATGGTCATTCCCCGAACCAAATAATCGTTCATATTCTGCTGCGGCAAAGCTGCCGCTTCCTCCTTTGATAATCTATGGTAAGGTAATCTCACCCTTTGCCGAAGTGAATCCGGCCTTTTCTTGCCTTGACGTAAATGCGCTGCTCCCCTTCTTCCGGCGGCTCCAGGCGGCGGTCGGCGTAGACTCCAATTCCAGTAAATCCGGCGTCTTTCAGATATTCCACCAGCTGCTCCTGGGAGTAGGCGTACTCCCGATGCTCCTCAAAGCTGCGCTGCCAGAGATTTCCCTGGCGCTGAAACAGGTCCATACCGTACGAGCAGATATTGCTCTCTTCGTCAAATTCTCCCCGCCAGACACAGTACACGTCTTCGTCCTCGTCCAGAAACACCTGAGCGTCCATGGCCCGGAGTTTCTCCGGAGTATTCACGTCAAAAATGAAGATTCCCCCGGGATTCAGAGCTTTGTAGACCCGCCGGATGGCCTGGGCGCAGTCCTTGGGGTCCAGGATATAGTCCAGGCTGTCCAAAGCGCAGACCGCCAGGTCAACCCCTCTGGCCAGCTGAAGCTCCTGCAGCGGCTGACAAATGAACCGGGGCGGATGCTCCATATCCTGCACCTTCTGAACCGCCTGGGTCAGCATGTCCTCGGACATATCCACCCCCAGAACTTCCAGCCCCTTCCGGGCCAGAATCGCCGCAACGGAGCCGGTGCCGCAGGCAAGATCCACGGCAGTTCTGGGCTTTGCCCCTTCCCCATCCAGTATCTGTTGATAAAATTCCACGGTGGCTTCATAGTCCACATCGTTGGTCAGGCGGTCATAGCTGGCCGCCAGAGCCTCATAAGCTCCCACCGCATTCTCTCCTTTCGATGATACAGCAAAGCATCCCGGCTCCTTCGGGCCGGGATGCAAGAAAGCAGCACTTAGCGCTTGAAGATGCTGAAGATCTCGTCGATGTCGCTCATGTCCGCAGGCTTGCTGGGCTGCTTGGACGCAACAACGGGGGTATCGATGTCTTCCGGCACAAAGCTGGGAGCAGAAGGCGCAGCGCTCTTGGCAGCAGAAGCCTTGGGCGCAAAGGTCTCCGGCTTCAGCTCAAAGCCAGTTGCGATAACGGTAACCCGCATCTCATCCTGGAAGCTATCAGCAACCGTAGCGCCGAAGATGATGTTGGCATCGGGGTTGGCGGCCTCCTGCACAATACCGGCAGCAGTCTCCACATCGTCCAGGGTCATCTCGGAAGAACCGGTGACGTTCACCAGCACACCGGTAGCGCCGTTGATGGAAGTCTCCAGCAGGGGGCTGGAAACGGCGGCGGTGGCAGCCTGCTCGGCCTTCTCCCGGCCGGAAGCGGTGCCTACACCCATATGTGCCCGGCCAGCGTCCTTCATAACAGCGGAAACGTCGGCAAAGTCCAGGTTGATGATTACATTCTGGCAGAAGCCAACCAGTTCGGAAATGGAAGTAACGGCCTGCTTCAGCACATCGTCGGCGATGCCGAAAGCGTTGGCGAAGGTAATCTTCTGGTCGGTAACGTACTTCAGTCGGTCATTGGGGATGATAATCAGAGAGTCCACCTTGCCGTTGAGATCGGCAATGCCCTGCTCAGCCTGACGCATCCGGTTGGCGCCTTCAAACTTGAAGGGCTTGGTCACAACGCCTACGGTCAGGATGCCTGCCTCGTGGGCCAGGTCAGCCACAATGGGAGCCGCACCGGTGCCGGTGCCGCCGCCCATACCGGCGGTGATGAAGACCATGTCGGTGTTCTCCAGAGCCTTGGCAATGGCAGCCCGGGATTCTTCTGCGGATTTGCGGCCGATTTCCGGCTTGGAACCGGCGCCCATACCGCCGGTGAGCTTCTCACCGATCTGGATTTTATTCTTACAAACGGATTTATTCAGATCCTGCTTATCGGTGTTCACCACGACGAAGTCCACGCCGCTGACACCAGCTTCGATCATGCGGTTAATAACATTATTGCCGGCGCCGCCGACACCGATCACTTTGATTTTCACAACGCGATCCTGCATATTTTCGGACATAACACTCTTCCTCCTATGTATCTGTTCGCAGTTACGGGAACGCCGCTTCCGCCTCGTTTTATTACTCATGCTTTTTACATTCTATCCTTATTTTTTAAATTGGTCAATAGAAAATCTCAGAATTCGGCAAATTATTTACAGAATTATTACATCTTAGGTGAAAGGCGTATAGCCTACCCGATCCGGCCAGATGGTAAAACTGATGTCCAAAACACCGGATTCAAATTCACTCAGCTGCAAAATAACGTCGCTCATGCAGTTGATTTTATAATCCAGATTGGTGGAATCTCCCAGGTTGACCTGATACCGGGAGCCGTACCAAAGGATGATATCCTCCAGCCGGGTTACATCCACGCTGGCCGCTTCACCGACGATGTCGTTGTCTTCCAGCGCCTGCAGAATCTGCATGGCTGCATTCAGCCGCTGGGCGCCGGTAACGGTCACAGGCACAGCTTCTGCGGTAGGGTCCGTAGGATCCGTTGACACGGGCACACTTTCCTTGGCAACCGCCAGAGCGCCAGGGGACGGATTTTCCAAGGTCACTCCCAGGACCTGGGTATGATTGGACGCTTTGCTTGCGTTGGCCTGCTCTACAATGCGGCCGCCGGAGTTCATCAGCCACCAGGTACCGGTGGTATCCTTAATGGCGTAAACCACGTCCTCTTCTTCGATGATAATATTAACCGTATCCGGCAGTTTTATACCGAAGCGCACGGTTTTCACATAGGGCAAATTGGCTTTGATCAACGCACCGGCACGGGCATGGCTGAACGTAAGCAGGTTATCACCTTCGTTGATGCCGGAAGCTTCCCGCACCGACCAGGCGCTGTAGGTTTCCGCTCCCGTTACCGTAATGGTCTCCACCTTAAAGAATACCGATAGGCCCAGAACCAAAGCCGCCACCACTGCGGCCACTGTCAGCATCTGAATCAGCAGGCGGGTCAGATTGAATGCTTTGGGCTGGGTGTAGATAATCACCGGCACAGGCTGGCCAGAATGGGCTGCCTTTTTCCGGCCGCTTTTTTCCGGCGTATTCCGGGCCGCTCTGCGCTTTGCCTGGAAGCCCTCAAAAAAGTCCAATGCCTGAATTACCAGCGGTTTTTTCTTGGGTTTGCTGTTTCCGTAGGCCCGTTTCTTGGAAGACAGGTCCGAAGGCTCACTTGCTCTGGCCGGACGTTTCTGTCGGGGCTGGGCTTCCGACTTTGCTTTTGTGCTCCGGGAAGGCGCTTTCCGGGTTTCCTCTTTGGCAGAGATGCGCTTCTTCTTGGCAGGCCGCTGGGCGTCTTTCTCCTGGCGGCTGGCCGGACGGCTTTGGACAGCTTCCTCCTGGCCCGCTTCTGCCGGCCTTGGCTTCCGGGCCGGGGTTTCCTTTCGTTTTCTTTCCTCCCGCTGGTCGGCGGCGCTGCGCTGGGCAGGACGCTGCTGGTTTTTTTCCTGGGCCGGGCGGGTCTTCTTCTCCTGCGCATCCGGACGCTTCCGTGGGGTCTCCTTTCCCGTCTGACGGTCCCGTCCGGTTTCCCGGTTCTTTCGTGTTAAATCCATATTGTTCCTCCTGGGGTCTTAACGCTGGGACAGCTCCTCCACAATCTGGCAGATCCGCTGGGTGGAATCCAGCCGCACCATGCTGTGAAGCTTCTTGGACATCTCCTCACGGCGGCTTTCGTCCGCCAGCAGTTCCTGGATCAGTCCGTACAGGGTCTGAGGAGTGCAGTCCTTCTCCAGCAGCACCACGGCGCCGCCGCCTGCCTCCAGAACCCGGGCATTTTTCTCCTGGTGATTGTTGGTCACGTTGGGAGAGGGAATCAGAATACAGGGCGTGCCTGCTGCGGCAATCTCATTGCAGGTAGCGGAACCTGCCCGGCCGATGACCACATCGGCTGCCGCCATTTCCAGAGGCATATCATAGATATACTCCCGGATATCCAGGGCGGGACAGTTCTGATAGTCCACGCCGTTGTCTTTTACCCGCTTTGGCATCCACTCTCGGCCGAAGCTGCCGGTGGCGTGGATGTGATGGAAGGGGAAATTGTCCTTCTGCTCCAGGGCCATCATGTCGGCAATGGTTTCGTTCATCACCTTGGCGCCCTGGCTGCCGAAGGCGGACACCACCACAGGGCCTTCCAGCCCCAGTTCCTTCCGGGCCTGTTCCTTGGTGGTGAACAGGAATTCCTGCCGCACCGGCATGCCCACCACTTCCACCTTCTCCGGGTGTTTATAGTGTTTCACGCTTTCCTCAAAGGCAACCAGTACCCGGCTGGCCTTATTGGCTGCCAGCTTGGTGGTTACCCCGGGGACGGCGTTACTTTCATGGACGCAGGTAGGGATACCCATAGCCTGAGCCGCATACAGTGCCGGGAAGCTGGCATAGCCGCCGGTACCGATGACCACATCAGGCTGAAACTCCCGGAAAATTGCCTTACATGCCTGAACCGCCCCCAGAACACACTTCACAGCGTGCAGGTTCTTTTTTACGGCAGCCAGGTTTTTTCCCCGGCTCAGGCCGGAGCCGGGCAGGCATTTCACCGCGAACCCCGCCTGGGGAACCAGCTTTTCTTCCATATGACCGGTGGCGCCGATAAACAGGATGCTGCAATCCGGGTGCCGCTCCTTCATCATATTGGCCACGGCAATGGCCGGATTGATATGTCCGGCGGTTCCGCCGCAGGTAAAGATCAGATTCATTGGATTTCCTCCTGGATTTTTCTCTGATTTCTGTGTCTGGATATACTTAAAACGATTCCCATCTCCCCCAGATTCACCGCCAGAGCCGTACCGCCGTAGGAAAAGAACGGCAAGGCAATCCCGGTGGAGGGAAGCAGATTCGTGACAACGCAAAGATTCAAAATGGTCTGGACCGCAATCAAAGTGGTAAGTCCCGCCGCCAGAACCGTGGAAAACCGGTCCCGGGCGTGCAGTGCAATCCAGTAGCCCCGCAAAATGGTCACGGCAAACAGTGCCGCAATGGCCAGTGCACCCACCAGCCCCAGCTCTTCGCAGCAAATGGCGAAGATATAGTCGTTATACTGAAAGGGCAGATACAGATATTTCTGCCGGGATTTGCCGTAGCCCAGGCCAAATAGTCCGCCGGAGCCAATGGCGTACAGCGACTGCAAAATCTGATAGCCCGTATCTCCCGGGTCCTTCTCCGGATGAAGCCAGGCCGTGACCCGGTCACCGGCGTAACCCATAAAGGTGATGTAAATCACCACGAATACCGCCGCTGCCGCCGCCCCGGCCAGAAGCCATTTGGGGCTGGTGCCGGCAACGAACATCATCACCACCGCCACCATGCCCATGAGCATGATGGCGCTCAGGTGCTTCTCCAGCGCCAGGGGAACCAAAATTCCCATCAGTGCCATACCGAAGCCCATCACGCCGTAGCGGAAGTCCTGTGCCCGCTGACCGAATCCCCGGGTCAGTCGGGCAAAGAGCACAATCATGGTAAACTTCGCAATTTCAGAGGGCTGAAACTGGATGCCTGCCAGGTTGATCCATCGTTTGGCGCCGTTGACCTCTTCTCCGATGAGCAGAACCGACAGCAGCAGCACAATGCTGACGCCATACAATGGCCAAGCAAACCGATGCCATACCCCAGCCGGAATCCGGCTGAAAAAGTACATGGCAGCCAGCCCGATTGCGGCGCAGACCCCCTGCTTTTGCAGGTACTTGGTTGTGATTTCGTAGCTGGTATCGTATTGGCTCTGGGCAAAGCTGGCCGAATACAGCATGGCAAGCCCCACCGTCAGCAGCAGCAATACCAGCAGCAAAAACGGATAGTCTACACTTTCCACCGCCGACAGTTTCCGGCGGCGGTCCTCTTTGGCATGGAGTTTACGCTCCGCTGCCATAAGAAGCTCCTTTCCTTATTGAAAAAGGTTCTCTCGATCCTCCACAGTCTTCAGCCAATCAGGCCGGAAATACCAATCCAGGCCAGCAGACACATCACCGCCGATACACTGGCGAAGGTCAGAACGATTTTTTCTTCCTTCCATCCGCACATCTCAAAATGATGGTGGATGGGAGACATCTTGAACAGCCGCTTTCCGTGGGTCATTTTGAAGTAGGAAACCTGCAGAATCACCGACAGCGTCTCGCAGATGTACACAAAGCCCACCAGAATCAGAACCAGGGGCATTTCCAGAGCAAAGGCCAGGGCGCAGACTACGCCGCCCAAAAACAGGGAGCCGGTATCTCCCATGAACACCTTCGCCGGGTGCCAGTTGTAGAACAGGTAAGCAATCAGGCCGCCCACCAGAGAAGCCGGCAGCAGCGCCAGTTCCCACTTGCCCAGAGCCATAGCCGTCGCGGCAAAGAACACCATCACCGGCAGAGTGACAGAGCTGGACAAGCCGTCCACGCCGTCGGTCAGGTTTACGGAGTTGACGCAGCCAACCATGACAAACATGGCAAAGAAAATATACACAATGGGATGCAGGTCAAAGCTGACGTTGAAAAAGGGGATGTACAGGTGGGTATCCATGCTGCCGCTGCGATACATCACATACAGGAAAATGGCAGATACCGCCATTTGCAGCATGGCTTTCTGCAGCGTGGTCAGGCCTAAGTTGCGCTTGTATTTGATCTTGGTAAAGTCGTCCAGAAAACCGATAAACCCGAAACACAGCGCCAGAACCAGCACATACAGTACCGAATAGTCCGCCATGGCCGGGGCGTTCATCAGCAGGCACAGAATCGCCGCAAAAATGAACATCAAGCCGCCCATCATCGGCGTACCGGATTTATAATTGTGCCAGGTGGGGCCGATTTCCCGGATGGACTGGCCTGCCTTCAGTGCCCGCAGCACCGGCAGCAGCAGATATCCCAACAGTCCCGACAGGACAAATCCCGCCGCAGCTGTAAGTAAGAGTCTTGTCATGGTATTTCCTCCACTATCTTTCTTCCTTCAGGAATGCTTCCAGAGCAAGCTCCAGGTGCATTCCGTGGCTGGCTTTGAACAAAATCACATCTCCGGGTTTGGCCGCCAGTTTCAGAGCCTGAACCAGCTCCTGCCGGTCCAGGTATGCTCTGCCCCGGCTTTCCGGCATGCCGCCGGTAATGGTGCCGGCAATGACCCGCTGGGCATAGGGGCCGTAGGCAAATACCAGATCCGCCTTCTCCGCCGCAATCCGGCCTACCTTATAATGCTCAGCCTGGGCGCAGTCTCCCAGCTCCAGCATGTCCCCCAGCACCGCAATGTGCCGTCCGGGGCGATTGCCCAGAACGCCCAGGGCTGCCGCCATGGATTCCGGCCCGGCGTTATAGCAGTCTTTGATAATGGTATAGCCATTGGCCTGAAAAATCTCCTGCCGTCCGGAAATGTTCTGAAACTCCGCCAGACTTTCCTCGATTTTCTCCGAAGGAACCGCCATCTTCAGTCCCACGGCGATGGCCGCCAGGGCGTCGTTGACAAAGTGCACCCCTTCCAGGGTCATCCGCACCGGCAAAGACAGCTTGCCCGCCTCCACCTGGAAGCGCAGAAGTTCTCCATCCTGTCTGGCATCCAATCCCCGGATGTCGCAGCCTTCCGATTGACCGAAGTAGGTAATCCGCTGCTGGGGCTTCTCGCCCAGGTAGCGAAGCAGGGTATCGTCGCCATTGAGCAGCAGCATTCCCCGCTGGTTCATGCCCTCCGTAATTTCCAGCTTGGCCTTCCGGATTCCCTCCTGGGAACCCAGGAACTCGATATGGGAGGTACCGATGTTGACAATCACCGCCACATCCGGATGGGCGATATTCGAAAGGTACGCAATCTCCCGGAAGTGGTTCATGCCCATTTCCAGCACCGCTATCTCCGTATCCGCCGGCATGGACAAAATCGCCATAGGCATACCGATGTCATTGTTGTGATTGGCAGGGGTTTTGCTGACCCGGTAGGTACTCTCCAGAACCTTGGCGATCATTTCCTTGGTGGTGCTCTTTCCCACGGAGCCGGTCACCGCCACCACCTTGGCGCCGATGCGCTTGAGCTCTTCCCGGGCGATATCTCCCAGAGCCTTCCGAGGGTCCTCCACATAGATGGCAGGGTAGTCCCCAACCCGGCGGCTGCACAGCACCGCCGCAGCTCCCTTCTCCATGGCTGCGGGAATGAAATCATGTCCATCCCGAGCGCCCTGGAGGGCCAGGAACAGCTGTCCCGGTTTCAGAATCCGGGTATCGTTATTGGCGCCGAGAAATTCCACGTCGGCGTATTTTTCATCCACAGTACCGCCGCACCAGCGGGCGGCCTGACGCAGGGTAAGATTAGCCATTGCAATTCCTCAATTCTTCCAGATGGGCTGCGACCTCTTCCCGTTCATCCAGGTGGTACTTGTGGCCGCCGATGTCCTGATAGGTCTCATGCCCTTTTCCAGCAAGTACAATTATATCATCTTTTTTCCCAATGTCCATAGCATATCTGATGGCTTTGCGGCGATCTTCTATCACAATATATTCCCCGGATTCCTTTTTTACCCCTTTGAGGATATCCGCAATAATCGACATGGGATCTTCCGTCCGGGGATTGTCGGAGGTAATCACCGCAAAGTCAGACAGCTCAACACCGATTCGTCCCATGATGGGGCGCTTGATCGGGTCCCGGTCGCCGCCGCAGCCAAAGACCGCAATCACCCGGCCCTTGCAGAAGTCCTTCACCGAACGAAGCACATTTTCCAGGCCATCGGGGGTATGGGCATAGTCGATCAGCACGCTGTAGGGCATGCCGGGGGTGGGTACCACCTCTACCCGGCCTTTGACGCCCTGGGCAGTTTTCAGCGCCCGGGCGCAGTCTTCCAGGGAGATTCCCAGCTGCCGGGCAATGCCCAGAACGGTCAGGGCATTGTACACCGTAAACCGGCCGGGAATGGGCAGGCTGATCTGTGCCTGATGCGCCCCTTCCACGGCGGTAAAGTCCACCCCTTCAGCGTGAAGCTGGACATCTTTTGCCCGGAGATCTCCCTGGGCTGTTTCACTGGTGCGCAGCACCGGGCAGGTGGCTGCCGCCAGAATCCGACCGGAATAGGCGTCGTCCATGTTGATCACCGCCCGGTCGCACCGGCGCATCAATTCCGCCTTGGCATCGCAGTAGGCATCCATGGTCTTGTGGAAATCCAGATGATCCTCCGTCAGGTTGGTAAAGGCCGCCACGTCAAAGTGAATGCCGCCAACCCGCTCCAAGGTCATGGCATGGCTGGATACTTCCATCACCACATGGCTGCATCCGGCGTCCCGCATCCGGGCAAACAACTCCTGCAGTTCCAGGCTTTCCGGAGTGGTACGCTCGGTGGGAATCACTTCCTGGCCTACCATGTTGGCCATGGTGCCAACCAATCCCACTTTGGCCCCCAGGCAGGTTTCCAGCACCTGTTTGAGCAGCAGGGTACTGGAGGTTTTGCCGTTGGTGCCTGTGATGCCGATCATGGTCATATCCTTTGCCGGATGACCGTAGAAATTGCAGCTGAGCAGCGCCAGTGCCAGCCGGTCAGATGAAACCAGCACACAGGGAACATCCTGCTGGGGCTTCGTGGCCGTGACCACCGCCACTGCCCCTTTTTCTATGGCCATGGGAATAAAGCGGTTGCCATCGGAGGCAAAGCCGGATATGGCAACAAACAGGCTTCCCGGGGTTACTTTCCGGGAATCATAGCAAATTTGGGAAATTTCCAGTTCCGGATCGGCGGTGCATTCCCGCAGGTCAATGCCTTGCAGCAGCTGTTTCAGTTTCATATATCTATTCCTCCAAGTACTTGCCGGGGGTCCATTCAATCCCGGGCAGTGGTATCGGTAAATTCCAGGGTAATGGTGGTTCCTGCAGGAACCTGGGTATCTTTGGGGATGCTCTGGGCGGTGACGGTAACTCCTGGGGACACATCTGCGTTTCCGGAAACCAACACATACAGCCCCAATGCCCCGGCTGCGTCCGTCGCCTGCTGTCGGTTCATGCCGGTAAAGTCCGGCACCACCACCTGAGCGGTTTCCGGCACTTGCTCCAGGTACAGCAGCACTTCGCTGCCCCCTGGAACGGTCTGCCCCGCCGCCGGAATCTGTCCGGTAACCGTTTCTCCGGTGCCGGAAAATTTGGCCTGCAAACCCATGTCCTTTAGTTTACGCTCTGCGTCCTGTGCTGTCAAGTTTGTCAGGTCTTCCATGACGATTTCCAACCCTGCAGGGTCTGTTTCGGAGAAGGTGCGCTCCACCCCCAGATAGGGCAAAATATCCGCCATCACCGCACCCACAGTGGGCGCCGCCATTACGCCGCCGGAGATGTAAATTCCCGTTTCCCGGGAGGGGGTATCCAGAGCCGCCAGCACAATATATTCCGGGTCATTCATGGGTGCAATGCCTACGAAGGAAACGATTTTATCCTGCACCCGCTGACCGTTTTCGTCAAAGACATCGATTTTTTCACTGGTGCCGGTTTTGCCGCCAATGGAAAATCCCGCCACCTGGGCATTTTTCGCGGTGCCTTCCGTGACCACGGACTCAATCAGGGTGCGCATGGTGTCAGAGGTTTCTTTGCTTATGGTCTGGCGTACTACCGTAGGCTCCGCCTTCATCACCGTGTTGCCGTCGGCATCCACGATTTCGGATACAATGTAAGGTTCCAGCAGATTCCCTCCGTTGACCACCGAAGCGATGGCCCGCACCAGCTGCAAGGGGGTAATCTTAAAGGTCTGCCCGAAAGAACCGGAGGTCAGGGAGGCCGTGCCCCACTTGTCCGTGTTGGTAATCAGCGACTTGTCAAAGAAAACGCCTTTGCTCTCTCCCGCCAGGTCAATTCCGGTTTTTTCCAGAATGCCAAACTTTTCGATGTATTCATAAAACCGCTCCCCGCCCAGTTTCAGGGCGATGTGGGCAAAGGCGATGTTGCAGGAATTTTGCAGGGCTTGGGGGGTCTGTTCCGCTCCGTGGCCCTGGGAGCGCCAGCAGTGCAGCAGCTGGGAGCGCCCGGGAATCTGCTCCGAACCGGAGCAATGGAAAGAGGTGTTCAAATCGATGGCGCCGCAGTCCAGAGCCGCCGCCATGGTCAGCACTTTGAAGGTTGACCCCGGCTCGTAGCCATCGGACAGCACCCGGTTACGCCACTGTTTCAGCCGGGCGGCAGACAGGGCTTCCGTATAAGCCTGCTTTCCCGCTTCGTATGCTTCGCTGCCTTCCGGCTGGGACAGGTAACTCTGCCGCAGCAGCTCCACCTGGGATGCCGCATCCGGGTCGGCAAGTTCCAGGTAGTTGTTGGGATCGTAGCTTCCCAGGGTGGCCATGGCCAGAATTTCTCCAGTTTTGGCATTCATTACCAGGCCGAACGCCCCATTTTGCACGTCGTAGCGGGCGATGGCGGCTTCCATCTGCTTTTCCAGGCAAGCCTGCACCGTGGTATCCAGGGTCAGAATCACGCTGTTGCCCTGGCGGGAAGCGATGTAATTTTCATAGGAAAAGGGCATATCCATTTCATTATTGCCCTTGGTGGTAATCACCTGGCCGGTACTGCCGGACAGGTAAGCATCATAAGCAGCCTCCACCCCTTCGGAGCCATCGTTGGAAGCGTTGGTAAAGCCGATGACCTGGGCTGCCAGGGTGCCAAAAGGGTAC
>CALXDU010000055.1 GCA_944387145.1 uncultured Oscillospiraceae bacterium
GGGGGTCATCGCGGCGGTAATGCTGGTGTCCCTGTTGGGTTCTTTCCAAGAAGGCAGCCAATCTGCTGCTAACCTGGTAGGCTGTATTACAGTGGGAGGAACCCTGATGCTGCGCACCAATTCCATGATTCATCTTGGATCGGAGACGGTGTTGCTGCTCAGTGACTATGGGAAACTCTTGTTTCCAATTATGACTGCTGCGCTGGCGGCTCAGGGCGGCGTTACTTCCTCTGCGGCGCTCTATACCGGGACGGCAATTTTCGATGCGGTATTGGGCAGCCTGATTTCCAGATTGCTGCTTCCAATGGTTTACCTTTTTCTGGTGCTGGCGGTGGCAAACAGTGCTGTGGGGGAGAATATCCTGAAAAGGATGCGGGATTTTATCAAAAACTCCATGAGTTGGTGCCTGAAAACTTTGCTGACGGTGTTCACTACTTATATGAGCATCACAGGCGTGGTCAGCGGCACCACAGATGCTGCGGCATTGAAGGCAACAAAGGTAACGATTTCTTCCGTGGTGCCGGTTGTGGGAGGAATTTTGTCAGATGCGTCAGAAGCGGTACTGGTCAGCGCCGGCGTTATGAAAAATGCTGCGGGCATCTACGGGATTTTGGCAGTGCTGGCGGTTTTTTTGGAGCCGTTTTTGCGCATCGGGCTCCATTATCTGATGCTGAAAGCCACTGCATCCATCTGTGCGATTTTTGGATCTGGAAGGATAACGGGACTTATTGAGGACTTTTCCTCTGCTATGGGGCTGCTGCTGGCAATGACAGGCGCTACTTGCCTTTTGCTGCTGATCAGCACTGTCTGCTTTATGAAAGGGGTGGGATAATGGATGGCATTCGGCAATATATTTTCACTGTGGTCGCAGCAGCTCTGCTTTGCGGAGTGTTATCCAGTATCTTTCATCAAGGAAAATCCAAAGATCTGCTGCGAATCCTTTGTGGAATCTTTTTGGCGTTCACTGTTCTAAAGCCAATCACAGGGGCGGATTTGTCAAAACTTTTGGAAGAGTCTCTTTTCTTTGAATCCGATGCGGAGCAGACAGCAGCCCTGGGAGAAAATATGGCCCATCAGGCAATGACGGAACTCATAAAAGAGAAATCCCAAGCATATATCTTGGACAAAGCCGCTGAACTGGATGCATCGATCACTGCTGACGTTACCGTCAGCGAAGAAGAAACACCGAAACCTTTATCCGTGGTAATCAGCGGCCAAGTTTCTCCCTACAACAGGAAGAAACTGGAGTCCATTTTGGAAACGGATTTGGGAATTGCAAAGGAGAATCAGGTATGGACTGGCTGAAGGTGAAAGAGACCGTCGCTGTGTTTATGAAGAAATACCGCTATGTGCTGTTGGTGCTGGCGGTGGGATTATTTCTTATGGCACTGCCGGAACAGGAATCTCCACCTGCGCAGACTACGCCGATCATAGAGCAGACAGAACCACAGCTGCAAGATACTTTGGCCCAGCTGCTCAGTCATCTGGAAGGTGCAGGAAAGGTAGAGGTGATGCTGACCCAATCCAAGGGACAGCAGACACTTTACCAGACAGATGAAGATACATCGGTTTCCGATGGAAATACGGATACCCATCGGCAAACAGTGCTGGTAAGCGGAAGCGATCGGGGAGAAACGGGGTTGATCCGCCAGATCAATCCGCCAACGTATCAGGGGGCTATTGTCCTGTGTCAAGGTGCGGACAATGCAAATATTCGGCTTTCCATTGTGGAGGCTGTCATGAGTGTCACGGGTCTGCGCTCTGACTGTATTACGGTTTTGAAAATGAAATGAATGGAGGCATTTTTATGAAGGTATGGAAGAAAAATCTGGTAGCAGCGGCGGTGCTGGTCACGGTATGTGCCGGAATCTACGTCAACTGGCTCTATACGGAGGAATCTACAGCTGCTGGTCTGATGGACACTGTGGATGTGGAAAAGGTGATGTCTGATGATGCCCTGATTCTCAGTGAAGATATGGAAGCGGTTTCCTCAGACGTTCAGACAACGGCCACCGACTATTTCGCAGCGGTTCGCCTGTCACGTCAGCAGGCACGGGACAGTGCGGTAAATCTTCTCCAGGAAGCGATGGCCTATAGCGGGACCGACAGCTCCAAAGAAGTGGAATCTGCCATGGAATTGGAGGAAATCGTACAGACTGCACTGAGTGAGGCACAGATTGAAAGCCTGATTATTGCAAAAGGCTATACAGACTGTGTTGCTTACATGTCGGGTGAAGGAATTTCGGTTGCAGTATCTTCTCCGGAAGGCGGGCTGCAGCAGGAAGATGTGGCTGTCATTGCGGATATCGTCATGTCCCAGTCGGCGTACTCCCTGGATGATATCCGGGTAGTAGAGGTGCAGTGATTTTCCATAAAATGCAGTTACCGGAAGCCTATGGGCTTCCGGTAACTTTTGGTGTTATTGCTTTATTTTGGACAAAATGAATGCCAGCCAGTCACATGTTTTGGGATTGGTCGGATCTGCCCTTGGCGGAATATACGTTACTTCGTCGCAATTTCTGACACGCAGGACGCAGACTCCTGAGTCATCCAAGTAACAAATGCCCATGGCTCGTACAGTTCTTCCTGGTTTAATTTCTGATGCCAGTTCATTTAACCCCGTACTGCCGGACTTGATATTAGGCTCAATGAAAATGACAGCCGGATCACCCTGCATGTCTTGGATTGTCAAACGAGAAATGCCTTTGCCATCCGAGGTTTTGATAACAGATACCACGGTTCCTTCTACTTGCAGCAGTTCACCGCCATGGACAGAATAGTTCATAGCCAGCTTTGCGGCAAGCGTCCGGGGAACAAACCGGTAGTATTCCTCGGCCGGAAGGATATAATCTGTGACTTCCAGATACAGTTGATTGCCGGAGTCCCTGAGAACGCCAACTACCTCCATAGGGCAGCCAATTTGAATACCGTTTTGAGAAATACCACATATTGCAATACCGCCGGAGTTGTCTTGAAGGTACATACAATCCGCAAATGTAGTGTTCACGTTTGCATTCCCGGCGGTAATGTAACCTTTTACTTTATATATATCTCCAATGGAGCCGTTTCGAACCTCCAAAATTGGGCTGCAGGTGACCGATTCTGCTTTTGGTCCAAAGGTAAGTGCCAATGTTTCTTCCAAAGATCTCGGAACACCGTTGATGCTGCCTTTTACGACAGCGCGCAGGTGTACAATTCCTTCCTGGTCCCATGTAAAAGGAACATCATAGGTGAATTTCTTTGCTGCTTCCACACAGTACGGTTTGGAAACCTCCTTTATCAGGAAGTCTTCTGCGTAGATGCGGATAGTGTTAATTGTAAAGTCAAAGGCTTCCTGATTGGAAAGGGACAGTGTCAGTGTTACAGATTGCCCTTGTTCCGGTTTTTCTACATCCGATTGAAAACTGTCAATCTGGATGTCGGAATAATCTTCCAGCCATACAGGTGCAGTGACAGCCAGTTGTTGATCCGGCTGCGTAATTTTGAGAAAATAATAGTGATAGCCACCAGGCACTTGCAAAGAGATGCTTTCCTTGGCGGTGTTGACAGTCTGAGATGCAATTACAGTGCCGCTGTCAGCGATGACCTCCACCAAACCGATAGACGAATCAGTAGGATCGGATACAATGATTTCTGCCTGCAAGGTTTCGGATTCAGGAATCGTGGAACCCATGACAGCACCGTTTAATCTGTATGTTATGGATAGATCCGGATCTTGGGTTGCGTATACTTGATGGTTTTGAATGGCCTGAAAAAGGCTGTCTTCCGTCAGCTGATCGCATAGCACTGCCGTTCTCGCATTTTCAACATCAATAGATGTATCGTGATTATTCTGATTGCAGGACGGAGCCAGATGCCAGCCGTTATCCAAGGCTTTCACATAGTATTCATATCCATCAAAGTTACCCTGATCACCAATCTCGATTAACTGCATCACGGCATCATACTGCGGCTGATAATTGCTGAAATTTTGAAAGTTTCCAAAAGAGGAACCAGGGTGGTTAAATTGACTGATTGCGCCGGGAACAGAAGACAGTGCGGAAAAATAGTCTTCCAATGTTGCAGCTTGCTCATGCGTGATCCATCCTGGAGATCCAAGTGTTGAAATGTGCCCTAGCAGGCGGTCGTTTTCCCAGGATATCTCATATCCATACAGTCCCAGAAACGTACCATTGCTTACAGCGGCAGCTGCGTCTTTGCCGGATTTCCATTCGGAACTGATTTCCGAGCCGTTTGCATCAATGGATCCGCTGTTTGCCTGATCCAAGGAATTACTATGGTCTGTAACTGCGTAAAAATCCAAACCTTCTGCTTGACTGGCGGCGTCAAACATATCCTTGACGCTGGCTGTTCCGTCGGATATGGTGGAATGGGCATGCAAAAGGCCAAAGTATGGCCGGATTTCTCCTTCAAATAAATCATCGTCTTGTGCAGAAGCGGGGCTTGTACTCCAAAAACGAAGAATCTGATTGGAAGCATCTGCCTGATGAGCCAAAAGCATTTGCCACGTTCCATCCTGGGAGATGGTCAAATAACGTTTACTGATGGTGTGAAGCAGATAATTTCCTTCTATTTCCCACTGACACTTGGAGTCGTCTGCAATGCTTAATCCGTGATAACTGTCATCGCAGGATAACCAGCCGGATGCACATTGAAAGGCCGATGCACCACCAGAAATCGTAATGGTAAAAGCGTCAGTAGTTTTGGGGCATTCTATTGTATTTGAGAAAAAACGTACAGGAACTGCGGTCAAAGTTTCTTCTTCTACATCCAATGCCCAGGTTTTATCACCGGAAGTGACAGTAATGATTACGGTATCGCCTGAACGAATCCGTGAATATTCAACGGGGTACCAGGTAGTCCAGGTATCATCAGGTTCTGTCTCAAAAGGTACTTTTGTGATTGTATCTGCGTAAAATTTCCCGTTGATAACAACTCCCGATGCGTTTACCGTATCCCCTGGAAGGATGTCTTGAGGAACAGAGGTTGCCAAAGGAATGGAAGTGTTATCTTGTGTAAGGACACCGTCTCCCACGGTGACTTGCGTTAATAAAATACGTCTGTTTTCAGGGACATCAGAAAGGGAAACTTCCGTCAACGGCAGGGGAGCGGTGCCGATATTCTCCCAGGAAAGTGCCATAAACGTTCCATTAAATTGAATGAGCACCTGAATGCAATCTCCAGGTGTAAAGAAAATAGGATTTTGCAGTGAAAGTACCATTCCACCGGTGCTGTCTTCTACAACCACATAAGTGTCTGCAGAATAAATAACGATTCCCTGGATAACCACAGGCAGGCCATTGCTGCATGCTGTAATGGCTTCTGCAATAGAAACGATAGAAGTTGCGGAAGATTCTTCCGATGACGTATCCGGTTCAGCTGATGACGGTTCCGTTTGCAGCGATGGCTCGGTTTCTGGTAATGATTCCGCTTCCGGAGATGTAGGCTCCTGTATTTGTGCGGGAGGTTCCTGGGATGGTAAGGCTGATTCCGAAGGTTCGGGAACAACATCAGGTTCCGGGATAGATTGTTCAGTTTGTTGTGTTTGTGGGGGGATATCTTCGTAGGACTGCGCAAATGCCGGTATAGCTGAAAATTGCAGAAACAGCATTGCAGAAAGGAAAAGGGAGAGTGTTTTCTGTAAAATTGTTTTCATATGTGTGGTCCTCCTTAATTTACAAACCGTAGAACATAATATCACACTAAGAATAAATCTTCCAATCTATTTTGCGAATTCTGTCGAATATGATTCTTGACTGAGAAAGATTCTGAATCTTTAATCTTTGTAGGTTTTTTAACAATTGCACAAGCTCCGATAGCGATCTACAAATACCTTACACTGCTTTAGACTGTCAACACCGTTGGCAAGTTTTAACCGCAGAGTTGGCTCTTTGGAATTTGCCAAGAATGTAACGCGAAGCTTATAGTCTGGGTCCGCGCACAGCGCACCCACCGCCTCAAAATTCAGATTGCTAAGGGTAAACAACACGTCACCGGATTTTTGCCGGATGTCTTTTATGCTGACAGCCTTGGCTTTTGCCCGGAGCAATGCAATGTCGATCAGATTCAGCACACCCTTTGGCGGCTCTCCGTAACGGTCTACGATTTCGTCCAGCAGATCGTCTGCATCTTCCTGAGAGCGAATCGCTGCCATACGACGGTACAAATCCATCCGCTCTTCGCCGCGCGCCACATAGCTTTTGTCCACGTTTGCGGTTACGTTCAGATCGGCAGTACACTCCGGAGCTTTTGGAGCTTCACCCCGTTCTTCCAGAACGGCCTCATCCAGCAGTTTCAGGTACATATCGTAACCCACGCTCATCATATGACCAGACTGTTCAGCGCCCAGAAGATTGCCGGCACCGCGAATCTCCAAATCCCGCATAGCGATTTTGAAGCCGGAGCCAAATTCTGCAAAATCCCGAATGGCAGACAGACGTTTCTCTGCAATTTCGGTCAGATTCTTGTCGGGGCGGTAGGTGAAATATGCATACGCATGGCGTGTAGAGCGGCCAACCCGTCCACGAAGCTGGTGAAGCTGAGAAAGTCCAAAACGGTCAGCATTTTCTATAATCAAGGTATTGGCATTGGGAATATCCAGTCCAGTCTCAATGATAGTGGTACAAACCAGAACCTGAATCTCGCCTTCGATCATGGCCTGCATCACATCGCCCAAGGCATCTTCGCCCATTTGACCGTGGGCAACACCTACCCGCAGCCCGGGAATCCGGCGCTGGAGGGCACTGGCGCACTGGTCAATGGTTTCTGTACGATTATGCAGATAGTAAACCTGTCCGCCACGTTCCACTTCCCGACGAATGGCATCGTCGATTACAGCATTGTTGTGTTCCATGACAAAGGTTTGAACCGGATAACGATCCGATGGCGGTTCTTCAATGGTGGACATATCTCGAATGCCGGACAAAGCCATATTCAATGTGCGGGGGATAGGGGTAGCAGAGAGCGTCAATACATCTACGCCCTTGGACATCTCTTTCAATCGCTCTTTGTGACTGACGCCGAAACGCTGCTCTTCGTCGATAATCAACAGTCCCAGGTCTTTGAACTGCACACTCTTTTGCAGCAGTTTATGGGTGCCGATAATCAAGTCCACAGATCCGGAGCGAAGCTTCTGCAGGGTCTGCTGCTGCAATTTTGGTGTGCGGAATCGGCTGAGAACATCAACATTCACTGGGAAACCACGAAAACGAGCTACAGCGGTCTGATAATGCTGCTGGGCCAGGACAGTGGTTGGAACCAGAATCGCAACCTGTTTTCCGTCCATCACAGCTTTCATTACTGCCCGTAATGCCACTTCCGTCTTTCCGAAGCCCACGTCGCCGCAGAGCAGCCGATCCATGGGGGTAGGGGATTCCATGTCCCGCTTGATCTCTCCAATGCAGCGAAGCTGATCGTCCGTTTCCGGATAGGGGAAGTTATCTTCGAATTCCTGCTGCCAGGGGGCATCGGCAGAAAAGGCGTAACCTGGCTGGCGTTTTCGGGCAGCATACAACTGAATCAACTCTCCGGCCATATCTTTGGCTGCCTTGCGCGCCTTGGCTTTCGTTTTCTGCCATGCGTCTGAACCAATCTTGTTCAGCTTTACATGACCATCTTCACCGCCGCCACCGATATATTTGCTGACCAAATCCAACTGGGTTGCAGGCACGTATAGGGTATCACTGCCTTGATAGGCAATTTTTATATAGTCCTTTACTGCATTGTCAACCTTAATCTGTTCCATTGCCACGAAACGACCGATACCGTAGTTTTCGTGCACCACAAGATCGCCGGGCACCAGATCGGTAAAGGAGTTCAATTTCTGCCGATTGGTAGAGCCGGTTTTTTTGGGAGTTTTGCGTTTGACTTGCTCCCGGGAAATGAGTTGTCCTTCTGTCAGTACGGCCAGTTTGCTGAGGGGATATTCCATACCAAAAGGAAGTGCTCCCTCACTCAAAAGGATCTGACCGGGTTTGGGCATGGTATTCAGTGGAATACACAGGAAAGAAGAAAGGCCTCTGGCGCTCAGCATTTCCTGCAGCAGCTCTGCCCGACGGCGAGAACCACATAACACCAACGAGCCAAACTCCATTTTCTGGTAGTGGCTCAAGTCAGAAGCTGCGGTGTCTAAATTCCCCCCATAGCTGGGGAGTTGTTTTGCTGTGACCGGGAGCAGCTGCTTTGGCGGACAGTCCTCCGGGTAAGAAGTGCCGCCGAAAGCATCAAAATACACAATGGTTTTCTCACGCATTGTTCGGCAAAATTCTTCCCATTGCTGGACATAATCGCACAGTTCGCCGGCAAGTAAGCCCCCTTGAAGCAAACTGTCCAGCTGCATGCCTATCTCTTCCGTACGATTGCGTGCAGTACGCTGCAGACTGCCGTGATCACAGATAACGGTGATGGCATCGGCAGGGATATAGTCCGCTGCTGTGGCCATTTGCGGGTAAATCAGCGCCATATACCGATCAGATGCAGGATTATTTATGCTATTTTCGTATTTTTCCAAATCCTTGGAAAGGGTAGAAATCAGAGCTTCATTGACATTTTTCCTGCGTTTTTGTCTGGAAATCAGGGAAGACAAATCTTTACATAGTCCGGAAATTCCACCCGGATGCAGAGCGGGCTGGGTTTCAGCTACCGGCAAAATGGTTATATTGTCAATGTTTTCGGAGCGCCGCTGGGTGTTCGGGTCAAAAAAACCCATGGTATCCAGTTCGTCACCAAAGAATTCTGCACGAACAGGTTTGTCTGCTGCCGGAGAAAAAATATCCACAATGCCGCCCCGAACAGAAAACTGTCCGCTGCCTTCTACCATACCGCATCGGCTGTAACCAGCTGCAGTCAGCTTCTGAATAAGCGTATCCAGCGGATACTCCTTTCCGACTTCCAGGGAGAAGGCTGTGCTCAGAAGGATATTCTTGGGCATGGTGCGCAGGCTGAGTGCTTCCCAACTTACAATCAGAGCGTTTGAGCTTCCGGTAGCCAGGGCATAGAGTTGACGCAGACGTTTTTGCTCCCAGGATCGAGATGCAACAGCTGCGTCGTACAGCGTCAGTTCCCGTCCCGGCAGAGTGGGGATTGTCTCACCCAGGAAGTCCTTCAGCTCTTCCTGCAGGCGGCGGGATGCCATTTCATCTTGGCAGATGATGACCATTGGCCGATGCAGCTCCCGATACAGGCCGGCAATCATATGACTGCGGTTGATTTGACCCACACCCGTTACGGCTGCAGTTTCTCCGTTTTGCAAAGAACTTAAAGCAGCTGTGTATTCCGGAATGGCTTTCAAAAATGTTAGAAGTTGTTCCATAGTAATACCTCGCGGAAAATGACATTATGGATGGTCGCATCAATACTTTTCACCCACGTGGCAACGCGGAAAGAGGGAAAAATCCCCCTTTCCGTGATGTTTCGACAATATGCAATTCTAGGGATGGCTGCCATTGAAGCGATTCGCTGCCTCTGGGACGCCTTCCTGCACGATGGTCAAAGCTGCTTTGCCGGCGTTTTCCAAAGAGAACGCCAAAGCTTTTTCCTCACTGGCACTGAAACCGGACAGCACCCAGTTTGCAAGGTCGTAATCTGCACTGGGTTTACCGCCTACACCAATTTTAACCCGGGGAAATGCTTGCGAACCAAGTTCCTGAATAAGGGATTTGATGCCATTGTGTCCGCCCGCAGAACCGTCAGCCCGAATCCGAAGCCTTCCCGGTTCCAAAGAAATATCATCAAATAGAACGATGATACGCTGGGGTGGGATGTGGAAATAGGCTGACAGCTGCAAAACCGAACGTCCGGACAAATTCATGTAGGTTTGGGGCTTTAACAGGAACAGCTTGTGACCTTCATAGGTTGTCTGTGTGTACAAACCCTGAAACTTGAGCTTGTCCACCTTGCACCCCAAAGAATCGGCAAGCATGTCCAAAGCACGAAAACCGCAATTATGGCGTGTTTTTTCATATTCTCTGCCGGGGTTGCCAAGACCGACAATGAGCCAACTCTCTTCTGAAGACTTCTGGAACACGGCTTAGAACAGATCTGCAATAGAGGTAGCACCGTGGATGTGCTCAATAGCCCGGGCAAAAACGGGAGCCACATCCAGGAACTTGCACTTGCAGCTGGGAGTGTTGCGGATCTCCGGAATGGTGTTCAAGAACACCATCTCCTTGATGGGGCTCTCTTCAATGCGCTCGTAAGCGGGGCCGGAAAGTACACCATGGGTTGCGCAGGCGTACACCTCTTTGGCGCCGCCCATCTCCACCAGAGCTTTTGCGGCATTGCACAGAGAACCGGCAGTGTCTACCATGTCATCGTACAGGATGCAGGTCTTCCCGTGAACATCACCAATGATGTTCATGACCTCGGATATGTTGGCCTTGGGACGGCGCTTGTCAACAATTGCCAGACCCATATGCACCTTTGCTGCGAACGCACGGGCACGACCGACAGAGCCAACGTCAGGAGAGACAACAATGAAGTTCTCGTGATCAAAAGATTCTTCCGGGAATTTCTTGAGATAGTAATCTACGAAGGTAACATTGCCCAGCAGATGATCCAGAGGAATGTCAAAGAAGCCCTGAATCTGAGCTGCATGGAGGTCCATGGTCAAAATCCGATTGGCACCGGCGGCAGTGAGCATATTGGCTACCAGTTTTGCGGAGATCGGGTCACGGGATTTGGCTTTTCTGTCCTGACGGGCATAGCCAAAATAGGGGATTACCGCAGTAATCCGTCCGGCAGAAGCACGACGGCAGGCATCAATCATAACCAGCAATTCCATGAGATGGTCGTTGACGGGTTTGCAGGTGGACTGAATCAGGAAAACATCGGCACCTCGAACGGTTTCTTCCAGAGTGACGGAAGCTTCACCATCAGCAAAGTGCTTTACAACAGCTTTGCCCATTTCGATGCCCAGTTCCTTACAGATGGTCTTGGCAAATTCGGGGTTGGAGTTTCCGCAGAAAACCTGAATATTGTCGCCGTACGCAATCATCGAATGTATACCTCGCTTTAATTTCGATATTTTTCTTCCCTGCGCCTTGAATTACACACGCAATCCAAGGCAAAACTTACGAGCCTATTATAGCATCACATGTATTGGAAAAGCAATAGAAAGAAGGACAAAATAACGACAAAAAAATAGAGGTTTTTTGGTAGGTTATGGCAAATGGGGGAGGATTTTCAGTGGCTATAAAACGAAATTTTGTTTGGAAAAAGTATTGTGACTTTTCCGAATCTGTGTTATACTAAATCAGATAGAATTTAACCTACAGGAGCAAATTATGAACGATACAATTCGGATTCAGGGTGCCAGAGAAAATAACCTGAAAAATATAAATCTAACGATTCCCAGAGATAAACTGGTGGTTTTTACCGGCCTGAGCGGTTCCGGAAAATCCAGCTTGGCTTTCGACACGATATATGCCGAAGGACAACGGCGATATGTGGAAAGTCTTAGTTCTTATGCCCGACAGTTCCTGGGACAGATGGACAAGCCGGATGTGGATTCGATCGACGGACTTTCTCCGGCTATTTCCATCGATCAAAAAACTACTTCCAAAAATCCTCGTTCCACAGTCGGAACTGTTACGGAAATTTATGATTATCTGCGCCTTTTGTGGGCACGGGTTGGAATTCCGCACTGCCCCAAGTGCGGAAAGGAAATCCGCCGTCAGACGATTGACCAGATCGTGGATCGGGTAGAAGCGCTGGGAGAGGGGACACGTTTTCTTGTTTTGTCTCCTGTAATTCGAGGAAAAAAAGGTGAACACAAGAAAGTGTTTGAAGATGCGCAAAAGTCCGGTTTTGCCAGAGTTCGGGTTGACGGAATCCTGTATGATCTGACTGAGGAAATCAAGTGTGAGAAGAATAAAAAGCATACCATCGACTTGGTGGTTGACCGCTTGGTTTTAAAAGAAGGCTTGCGCCGGCGTCTGGCAGATTCCATCGAAACTGCCTGCAATCACTCTGGTGGACTGGTTACCATTGCATTGCCTTCCTCACAGGAAGAATTGAGTTTTTCTCAGAATTATGCCTGTGAGGACTGCGGCATCAGCATGACCGAGCTGGAACCCAGAATGTTTTCCTTTAACAACCCCAGCGGTGCCTGTCCCAGTTGTACCGGACTGGGTTTTCGCCTGATTGCGGATGAAGATCTGGTCATTCCGGATAAAGATAAGTCGATTTTGGATGGTGCCATCCAGGCTTCCGGATGGCAGAGTGCCCGGACAGATTCGATTTTCCGTATGTATTTTGAGGCATTGTCTCAGAAATACCACTTTTCTCTGACCGCCCCTGTAAAAGAATTGTCCAAAGAGGCAATGGATGTGATTCTTTACGGAACAAAGGGTGAAAAACTGCGCATGACCTACAACCGCGGAAGCGGTATGGGTGTACTGGAGCAGCCTTTTGAAGGAATCCTCAACAACATCAGCAGACGTTACCGGGAGACTCAGTCGGATGCGGCCAGAAAAGAATTGGAAGAATGCATGGCATCCGCTCCGTGTCCTCAATGCCACGGAGAAAGACTGTCGGAAATTGCCCGGGCCGTTACGGTTGGCGGTATTGGCATCATGGATTTTTGCCGGATGAGTATTCGGGATGAACTAAAG
>CALXDU010000056.1 GCA_944387145.1 uncultured Oscillospiraceae bacterium
TGGCCCTTCATGTTCATCACTGTGGCCTGCGGCGCTATCTCCGGCTTCCATGCCACTCAGTCCCCCATGATGGCTCGCTGCTGTACCAGCGAGAAGCAGGGCCACAAGGTCTTCTACGGCGCCATGGTTGCTGAGGGTGTCATCGCTATGGTTTGGGCTGCCGCTGGTGTTTCCTTCTACGAAAACAGCCAGGCTCTGCTGGAAGCAGGCGCCGGTGTCAACGCTGTTGTCTACGAAATCTGCAACACCACCATGGGCAAGCTGGGCGGCGTTCTGGCTATGCTGGGCGTTATTGCCTGCCCCATCACCTCCGGTGATACCGCTTACCGCAGCGCTCGTCTGACTCTGGCTGACTGGTTCAAGATTGACCAGAAGGATTGGAAAAAGCGTCTGCTGCTGACCGTGCCTCTGCTGGGTGTCGGTGCTGCTATCTGCCAGATCGACTACTCCGTGGTATGGCGTTACTTCTCCTGGTCCAACCAGACTCTGGCTATGATCGCTCTGTGGGCTGCTGCTATGTACCTGGTTCAGAACGGCAAGAACTACTGGATCTGCGCTGTTCCTGCCACCTTCATGACCGGCGTATCCATTACTTACTTCTTCGCCGCTCCTGAGTGCATGGGCCTGCTGTGGACGCCCATGGGCATCCCCTACAGCACCTACTACCCCATCGCCCTTGTGGTTGGTCTGGTAGCCGCTGTCGCCTTCCTGCTGCTGTTCCAGAAGAAGGCCTCTGCTTATAAGACTCCCCTGGCTAAGTAAATGACAGCTGGCAGCGAACTTTAGGTTCGCTGCCAGTTTTTCTTATGCGCAAAAGAGAGCCTCCTGCCAAGTTCATGGCAGGAGGTTTGTCTTACTCTTTGGTTTCCTCAAATCCGTCAAACAGTGCTGTGGAAGAAGCTTCCTCTACTTTCTGGCCCTTCATCAGGGCTTCAAATTGCTCGCCTGTCATGGATTCTTTCTCCAGAAGGAAGTCCACCACCTGGTGGAGTTTGTCTGCGTTATCCGTCAGGATCTGCTTGCACTGGTCATAAGCTTTGTCAATCAGGGCCTTGACTTCGTCATCGATGGTTCCGGCCACCTTTTCCGAATAGCTCTTGGTTGTCTGGTAATCCCGTCCGATAAAGACCTCTCCGCCGTCCAGGTAGGATACGGTGCCCAGCTTTTCACACATACCGTACCGGGCCACCATGTCACGGGCCAGCTTGGTTGCACGGTCAATGTCATTGGAGGCGCCTACGGAAATATCTCCCAGGAACAGGGCTTCCGCCACCCGGCCGCCAAGCAGGGATACAATCTGTTCGTACATCTGGTTGCGGGTCAGGTTGGCAGAGTCATCCACCGGCAGGTACCAGGTAGCACCCAGAGAATTTCCCCGGGGAATGATGGTAATATGCCGCACCGGGTCATGGGTGGGCAGATTGTACATGGCAATGGCATGACCAGCTTCGTGAATTGCTGTCTCCTTCAAGTCCTTCCGGGTCTGCACCCGGCTCTTTTTGGCGGGGCCTGCGGTGATCTTCATCAAAGCTTCGTTCAGATCTTCCATGGTCAGCACCGGACGATTGTCTCTGGCTGCCATGATGGCTGCTTCGTTAAGCAGATTGCTCAGATCTGCACCAGTAAAACCGGCAGTGGAGCGAGCCACGGTTTTCAGGTTCACAGAAGCATCCAGCTTTTTGCCCTTGGCATGTACTTTCAGGATTTCCTCCCGACCCTTCACATCCGGGCGGCCCACATGAATCTGTCGGTCAAATCGGCCGGGGCGAAGCAATGCCGGGTCCAGAATGTCCGGGCGGTTGGTTGCTGCCAGGACGATGATGCCCTCGGTGCGGCTGAAGCCGTCCATTTCAACCAGCAGCTGGTTCAGGGTCTGCTCTTTTTCGTCGTGACCGCCGCCCAGGCCGGAGCCACGCTTGCGGCCTACTGCGTCAATTTCGTCAATGAAGATGATGGCAGGCGCAATCTTCTTTGCCTGCTCGAACAAATCCCGGACACGGCTGGCACCCACACCGACATACATTTCCACAAAGTCGGAACCGGAGATGGACAGGAACTGTACATCCGCCTCTCCCGCCACCGCTCTGGCCAGAAGGGTCTTACCGGTACCAGGAGGGCCAACCAGCAGCATACCGTGGGGAATCCGGGCACCAATCTCCGTAAACTTTTCGGGATTGCGCAGGAAATCCACCACTTCCTGCAGTTCATCTTTCTCTTCATCGGCACCGGCTACGTCCGCAAAGGTGACTTTCTTTCCTTCGGGAACCCCCAGCACTGTCCGGGCTTTGCCGAAATTGCTCAGAGGGTTCGAGTTATTTGCCCGGTTCATAAAGATTGCCCAGATGAACAGAATCACCAGCCCGGCAATGACCAGGGGCAGAATCAACTCATAGGGAGAAAATCCTTCATCCGGCACAAAGTGATAGTATTCCAGCACACCAGCCTGCTTCTGCATCATCAGCAGCGACCCCATCTGCTGGCGGAAGATTTCCGGATCAGCCAGAGCCGCTACCAGCGTGGTCTCCCCATTATAGGGTGTGTACAAGTTAAGTTCGATCAGATCATCCTCCACCACAAAACTCCGAACCTGCTCCTGCTGGAACAGCTCCACAATTTCAGAATAGGGAATCTGATTCACCTCTTTGTTCAACAGTTCCTTTGCCCAGGTAAAAATAGCAATCAGAACTACCAGATAAACAATCAGAGGTATGAATCTACGGTTCTTCAATGGGCGCGTTCTCCTTACTTTTCATATACTTCCGGCTTTAAAATGCCGACAAAGGGAAGGTTGCGATATTTTTCGTTATAATCCAGACCATAACCAACCACAAACTCATTGGGGATGGTAAAGCCCACATAATCTGCCTGCAGCGTTACGCCGGGATTTCTGCGCTCGGGTTTGTCCAGAAGGGTGCAAATCTTCAAGGATGCGGGTTCCTTGGATTTCAGGTGCTCTACGGTGTAGCTCAGGGAATTGCCGGTATCAAAGATATCCTCCAGGATCAGCACATGCCGTCCCTTGATATCCGTGGTAATATCCTGGCGCACCGTCATTCCGGAAGAATTGGTTCCTTTATAGGAAGAAATCCACATAAAGTCAATTTGGCTGGGGACCTTGATCTGACGGATCATGTCGGCGTAGAAAACAACCACGCCCTTCAGCACGCCCACGATTACTGGGTTTTTATCCGCGTACTCGGCGGTCAAAACCTGTCCCAGCTGGGCAATGCGCTCTTGAATCTGTTCCTCCGTCAGCAGGATCTTCTGAATATCTTTTTCCATATTACTCTCCCTTTCTTTCTGTCTTTTGAAAACAGATGGTCACGGCAGGCAGCGAAGCTGCCGCACGATCACAATGAACACCAATGGAATATACACCCAAAATCCCCGCATCATCGCAAACAACCGGAATCTGCTGCCGCTGGGCAGCGGGGATTTTGTAATCAATAAATAACTTTTTCAGCGGTTTGCTTCCGCCGGGACGGCGCAAAACATCCCCGGGCTGCCTATGGCGCAGAACGATCTGCCCTTGCGGGTGAACCGTGAAGCAATCGGCGGTTTGCACCAACGAAGAAGCGGGGAAACAAGTCACCTGCAGCCCCGGCAGTTCTACTTCCCCGGGACATGGCAGCACACAGCTTTCCCAGACGGGAACCTCTTGCAGCACTTCCAGCCGTTCGTACCTTCTCGACAGGGTTACGCCGCCGGGAAAGGATGCTCTGGCAGATGGATTTTCGGAGAAAACCAGAGACTCTGCCAGAGAAATATGGGTTTGCTCTGGCTCTTTTACCCCGTTGTGCTTCAAGAAGGTCTCTAAAATCCGGCTTCGCTGGCTGCGTGACATAGCGGCCAGCTGGGATATATCCGGCAGTTGGTCAAACTGAGAAAGCTGGGAAAGCTGCTTTTCATCTTCCCGAAGCCGCAGAGCCATTTGCGATAGATTTTCGCAGATACGGGGATTTTCCTGCCGCAGCAGCGGCATCATATGATGGCGGATGCGGTTGCGAAGAAAGGCATCGCCGGCATTGGAGCTGTCCTCCACATGGGAAAGATTCCACTCTTGCAGAAAATCCTCCACTTCCTGCCGGGTAATGGTAAGCATGGGGCGGATCACATTTCCCTGAATGGGAGAAATGCCCCCCAGGCCCTTCAGTCCCGTTCCCCGAATCAGGTGCATCAGCACCGTCTCCGCATTGTCATCCGCCGTATGGGCAGTGGCAATTTTTCCGGGAAGACTCTTTAAAAAAACGTAGCGGGCATCCCGGGCAGCTGCTTCCAGGCCCTTTTTCCCGGCAGTAATTCTGCCCTGGCCCAAATGCAGCGGAATGTCAAATTGATGACAGAGCGACCGGACAAACGCTTCATCCCGATCGGACTCATCGCCGCGCAAATGGTGATTAAAGTGGGCTGCTTCCAGGGTAATCTGTTCTTTTTCCTTCAGCAAATACAACGCAAACAGCAGCGCCACAGAATCAGCGCCGCCGGAAACGGCGCAGATCACCCGATCTCCAGGCTGCAGCATCTTCTGTTCCCGGAGAAAGCACCGCAGTTTATTCAGCATGCTTCCACTCCCGATCCGCAAAGGTCTGGTACTGGCCAATCCATTGCAGCTTTACCGTTCCGGTTTCGCCGTGACGGTTTTTTGCCACGATGCATTCGGCGACACCCTTGTCTTCCGAGTTTTCATTATAATATTCGTCCCGGTACAGGAACATGACCGAGTCGGCATCCTGCTCGATGGCGCCGGATTCCCGAAGGTCGGACAAAATGGGCCGTTTGTCCGTACGGCTTTCCACCGCACGGGACAACTGGCTCAGGCAAATCACCGGAACATTCAGTTCCTTGGCCATGATTTTCAGGGAACGGGAAATTTCACCAACGACTACCACACGGTTTTCGTTATTCTTACCGTAACCGGAGCCTTGCATCAGCTGCAGATAGTCAATGACAATCAATCCCAGATTGTCCAGTCTGCGGCACTTGGCATTGATGTCCGCCACCGTGACAGTAGGATTGTCATCAATACGGATATCCGTCTGGCTCAAAGCAGCAGAGGCCATGCACAGTTTGGTCCATTCTTCTTCGCTGAGTTTGCCGGTTGCCAGCTTTTGCAGTTCCACGAAGCTTTCAATGGCCAAAAGACGCATGGCCAGCTGCTCCCGGGACATTTCCAGGTTGAAAACCGCCACGGTTTTCTTGTATTTTTTCGCCACGTTGATGCCAATGTTCAGTGCGAAGGCAGATTTACCCATGGCGGGACGGGCTGCCACCAGCAGAAGGTCGGATTTGTTCAGGCCGTTGATTTTGGTATCCAGATCCCGCATACCGGTGCTCAGACCAGGAATCAGGGAATCTGACTGGGCCAGTTCTGTCAGCCGGTCAAAGACCTTATGCAGTGTGGTTCCGATATGTTCCAGGCTGTCTCCCCGCTCGCCTTTTCGCAGTGCATAAATCTTCCGCTCGGCAGATTCCAGCATTTCCGACGGAGTGCCAACCTCTTCGTGCACCATTTCGGCAATGTCGGAAGCCGCCTGGTTCAGGCCCCGGAGCATGGATTTATCCCGGACGATATTGGCATACCGAACCACGTTGGCGGCTGTGGGGGTAATTTCCATAAGCTGAAGGATGTAATCCCGGGAGTTATCGTGGTAGTATCCCAGCTCCTTCAGCTTATCCAGTACGGTAACGGGGTCAATGGTCTGGGAGAAATTGAACATGGTGTAGATGGTTTCATAAATTTCCCGGTTCTGCTGGAGGTAAAAATCCTCCGGCTTTACCAGCCCCACCACCTCTGTGATGCAGCGGCTGTCAATCAGGATGGAACCCAGAACAGCCTGCTCCGCTTCCAGCGACTGGGGCTGCTGCCGGGAGAGCAGTTCTTCGTCCATGTTGTCTCTCCTCTCAAAATATGGGGATTAACCCTCCACAATCTTTACGCTCAGAGGGGCAGTGATCTCGTAACCCAGCTTGCAGGTTACGGTGTAGGTACCTACATTCTTGATGGGGTCGGAAATAACAATCTTGCGCTTATCCAGCTTGATGGAAGCCTGCTTTTCCAGGGCATCAGCAATTTCCTGGTTAGTGATGGAGCCGAACAGCCGGCCATTGCCGCCGCCCTTGGCGGTGACGGTGACGGTCAGTTCCCGCAGGGTCTTAGATGTGGCCATGGCTTCTGCCTTTTCCCGGGCGATGCGCTCCTGGGTGGCCTTATCGTTCATCCGCATGGTATTGATGGCATCGGGAGTTGCCTCGATGGCAATCTTCCGGGGCAGCATAAAATTGCGGGCGTAGCCGTCGGAAACCTCCAGCATCTGGCCCTTCTTGCCCTTGCCCTTCACATCCTGCAGCAAAATAACTTTCATAATATACTTCTCCTTTTCCCGCCTTGTCTGCCAATATTAACAGGCAAGGCAATTGGTTACTTATTTTCTTCCTTGTTTGATTTTTTGTATTCGCCGTAAAGCACCACGCACACTGTCAGCGCCAGAATTCCGCAAGACAAATAAATCCATTGAATCCACCGGGGCGCCATGTCAAGGTACCAGCGAATCCCCATCAGGGAAAAACACAGTACCGCCTGTGCAATTTGTAAAACGATTCCGATCAGCATCCGTTTTCTGCTCATATCGCTGCTCCTTTCCGGCACTTCCCGCTCACTTCTTTTTGTGATAATGATAGCAGGCCCGGAAGGCCGCTACCAGAGAGATCACCGCGCACAGCAGATACAGCCACACGGCCCATTTTGGCGTGGTATCTCCCACATGGTCATACAGCTGGTTCACAAGGGCAGCCGCACCCCAGATCAGGGTATTGCCCACCCAAATCAGCACGACCCAGAATGCAATTCCCTTCTTTTTCATGGCAACACCTCCCAATCCGGCAGGAAATCTACTCTTCGTAGAACTTGTCAATGGACTCTACCAGCCGGTCCAGTGTCTCTTTCACGGTGGTGTTCTGCACCTGGGCACCTGCGGTAGCGGTGTTTCCACCGCCGCCCAAAGGCTCCAGAATCATCTGCACATTGGCACTTCCAATAGAACGGGCGGAAATAATGACCTGATCCCCGTCCGGGTACATGACAAAGGATGCGGTAATTCCGCTGATGTTCAGCAGTTCATCCGCAGCCTGGGCAGCCAGCACCCGGGTAGTGGTGGTATTCAGTGCAGCAATGGCAATCTCCTGACGGTAGAGCCGGGAGGATTTGATAATCTGGTACTTGGCCATGGTGTCCTGGAAGTCATTTTGCAGCAGCTTCTTGACTTCCGTAGTGTCAGCACCCAGTCTGCGCAGAACGGCGGCCGCCTCGAAGGTACGCTCGCCGGTTCGGACGTTGAAGAATTTGGTATCCAGGCAAATGCCTGCCATCAACGCCTTGGCTTCGATGGGCAGCACATCCTTCTTTTCTACAGTATACAGCAGCAGTTCCGTCACCAGTTCCGCCGCCGAGGATGCGTAGGGCTCGTGGAGGTTGACCACCACAGGATTGATATAATCCGCTGCCCGGCGGTGGTGATCCACCACGCAGACTTTGGAAATGGCTTCCAGCAGAGACTTGCACTCCACCTGATCCGGACGGTTGGTATCCACCACAATCAGGATGCTTCGGTTATCTGCCATCAGCAGCGCATCCTGACCGGAAATGAACACATCCCGGTACTGGGGCTCGGCGCGCACCTCTTCGATCAGTTTCTGAGCAGCATTTTTCTCCAAATCCAGAACGATGTTGGCCTTCTTCCCTTTCTTCCGGCACAGGCAGCACACGCCGACAGCAGCGCCCAAGGAATCCAGGTCCGCATTTTTATGGCCCATAATAAAGACGTGACCGCTCTGTCCGATCAGCTCCATCAAGGAGTTGGCGGTGACGCGGGAACGAACCTTGCTGCGGTAATCTGCCTCCCGGCTGCGCCCACCGTAGAAGGTAAAGTTAAACCGGTCCTTGATGACCGCCTGGTCACCGCCACGGCTCAGGGCCATTTCAATGCTCAATGCAGCAAAATTGTAGCTTTCCTCAAAATTCACACCGTCCACACCCAGGCCGATGGAAATGGTAGCCGGTAGGCCGGAAGAATTGGTAATCTCGTGGATTTTTTCCAGCAGGGAGAATTTATCCTCCGTTGCCATCTGAAGATCCCGTTTTTCAAAGATAAACAGATATCGGTTGCGCTCCAGCTTGCGCAGCAGACCGTTGTATTCTTCCGTCCACTGGGTAATGGCATCGCCCAGTTTGGCGTTCAGTGTGGAAATGGCGCTTTCTGTCAGATTCTTGGTCAGTTCTTCATAATTGTCAATGAGGATGATGCTGACCACCGGGCGGGAACGGATATACTCATCCCGAACCTGATACAGTTCCGTCAGATCGCTGAAATACAGCACACCCAGGAGGGTGCCCTTGTTATCCTCAGCCCGAATGGTGGTGCCGTAGACCCGGTAACGCCGGGAACCCAGCGTCACGTCCTCAGGGCACTCCGTCTTACCCTCCACCAGCCAATCCGTGGAAAATCCAGGCAGGATTTCATCCAGCTGCTGCTCCACCATGGCGTCGGCATATCCAGTCAGATCGCTGAAGCGGTGGTTGGCCCAGACAATGCCGCTGTCTCCCAGCCGCACCAGAACCGCAGGCAAGGGGCTTTCCCCCTGGCTGGTGGCTTCCATGGTACTGGAAATGGACTGAATATAATGCTGAATCCGACGGTCCCGCTGGCTGCGGTTCATCAAATAGCCCAAAAATACCAGCAGCGTTACCGATGTCTCCGCCGCCGCCAGCCAGTAATGCTCTTCCAGCAGAGCTGTGGCGCAGAAAGCCGCCATAATAAAGAAGTAAATACCCATTCCGGGCCGCAAGAGTCTGCCCAGCTTTCGATTCACCCAATAACGCCTCCTTCGTCCGGCTTCCCCCGTCCAAGTTCCATGGACACACGAAGCCATACTATACCCGCTATTATAGCAAATCCGTCTAAATCCTGCAACTGCTTTTCCCCGAATTTCCGTAAAAATACCTTCAAAAATAATGGTATACTTTTTCACATTTTTGTGTTATACTAACTCAGATGGCGCCGGGATGGGCAGACCCGGGCACTCTAAAATCAGCCTTTGGCTGAATACAATTGAACGTGAATGCAGGCGTTTTCCCCGAAAAAGGCGATTCAGGGCCGGATTCTGGGAAGGTGGCTGCCTGCTTGTTGTGTCTATATTTTGAAAGGAGTATTTTTTTGGCAGAAAAATTGAAAATTATTCCCCTGGGCGGTCTGGATGAGATCGGTAAGAACATCACCGTCCTGGAGTACGGCAAAGATATGATCGTGGTAGACTGCGGTGTTGGTTTCCCGGAGGAAGACATGTACGGCGTGGATCTGGTAATCCCGGACTTTTCCTACCTGGTCGCCAATCAGAAAAAACTGCGGGGCTTCTTCATCACCCACGGTCACGAAGACCACATCGGCTCCATTCCCTATGCCATGCGGGAGGTAAATTGCCCCATCCATGGCACCGCCATGACCAATGGTCTGATTAAGCTGAAGCTGGAAGAGCATCGGCTGGCAGATAAAGTCAAGCTGATTACCCACAAGCCCGGCGATGTGGTGAAAGCCGGCTGCTTCAGCGTGGAATTCATTCATGTAAACCACTCCATCGCCGACGCGGTGGCTTTCGCCATCCGCACGCCGGTTGGTACGGTGATTTTTACCGGTGACTTCAAGATTGATCCTACCTCCAAAGACGGCATGATGGATCTGGCCCGGTTGGGACAGCTGGGCAATGACGGCGTGCTGGCACTGCTGGCAGATTCCACCAACGTAGAGCGCAGCGGCTACACCCCCAGTGAAAAAGTGGTTGCCGAAAGCCTGGACCGGCAGTTCAAGAACTGCGATCAGCGGATTATTGTTACCACCTTCGCCTCCAACATGCACCGGATTCAGTCCGTTCTGACCACCGCTCAGCGTTATGGGCGTAAGGTAGCCGTGACCGGCCGGAGCATGGAGAATATGCTGAAGGTTGCCCAGGAGTTGGGCTACCTGAAGGTAAAGCAGGGCACCATTGTGGATCTCGCTTCCATCAAGAGCCTGCCCAAGAACAAAATCGTGATTGTTTCCACCGGCTCTCAGGGTGAAAATATGTCGGCACTGTACCGCATGGCGTTCAACACCCACAAGCAGGTGGAGATCACCTCCGGCGACCGGATCATTATTTCCGCCTCCGCCATTCCTGGCAACGAAAAGGCGGTATCCAAGATCATCAATGAGCTCTACCGCAAGGGTGCGGATGTGGTATATGAAAAGAGCGAGGGACTGCACGTCTCCGGTCACGCCTGCCAGGAGGAACTGAAAATTGTCCACGGACTGGTCAAGCCCCGGTTCTTCCTGCCCATCCATGGTGAGCAGCGGCATCTGCAGATTCACAGCAAGCTGGCTCAGACCATGGGCATGAATCCCCGGAATATCCACATCGGAGAAATCGGCTCCGTGTTTGAACTGACCGGAAAGAGCTGCAAGCTGACCGGCACCGTTCCCGCCGGCAAGGTCTTTGTGGACGGCATCGGTGTGGGCGACGTGGGCAGCGTAGTGCTGCGGGATCGCAAGCATCTGGCAGAAGATGGTATGATCGTGGTCTGCGTCAACCTGAGTGCCGAAGACGGCTCTGTGATTACCGGACCGGATATCATTACCAGAGGCTTTATCTATGTGAAGGAATCTGAGGATCTGATGACTTCTTTGCAGGATGTGGCCATGGAGGCCATCGAGCGCTGCCAGCGCAAGCATGTCCGGGATTGGTCCGCCATCAAGTCCGCCATCAAAAATGATTTGAGTGGTTATCTGTATAAGACTACCAAGCGCAATCCCATGATTCTGCCCGTTATTTCCGAAATTTGACCCAAAAAGCCGCCCTTTCTGCATAAGGGCGGCTTTGATTATGAGTTACCATCAGGAGAACAATATGCGCTACTATTTTGCCCCCATGGAAGGTCTGACCGACCGGGTATTCCGGCGGCTGCACCATCAGTTCTTTCCCGGCGTTGACCGGTACTATATGCCCTTCTTCTCCCCCACCATCCACCGCCAGCTCACCGCCCGGGAGCAGCTGGAACTGCCAAAGGCGGACAGTGTGGACTTTACCGCCATTCCCCAGGTATTGACGAAGGCTGCGGAGGACTTCCTGTGGATGGCCCAGGTCTGTCAGGATTTGGGATACCCGGAAATCAATCTGAATGTAGGATGCCCTTCCGGGACTGTGGTCGCCAAGGGAAAGGGCAGTGGCATGCTGAAAGATCTTGCCTCTCTGGATCGGTTTCTGGAGCAGATATTTCAAGACTCCCCTCTTCCCATCTCCGTTAAAACTCGGATTGGTATGGAGTCGGCAGCGGAATTTCCGGCGATTCTGGAAATCTATAACCGCTACCCCATCCGGGAACTGATCATTCATCCCCGGCCCCGCAGTCAGTTTTACAATGGGAAAGTGGATATGGACGCCTTTTCCTATGCTGCACAGCACAGCGCAAATCCCCTGTGCTACAACGGTGATATCCGCTCCTTGGAGCAAGCTCAAGGATTACAGGCTCAATATCCCCAGATACAATCCATCATGATTGGCCGGGGACTTCTGGCAAACCCCGGGATGCTGGCCGAGGGCACAGACATTGGTAAGCTGGAAGCATTCATGGATGCCTTGCTTCAAAGTTACTTACAGGAATTCGGCGGCAGCCGCAATGCCATGTTCCGTTTGAAAGAACATTGGAGCTACCTGTTCCCTCAGTATCCAGGCTGTGAAAAACTATGGAAGCAGCTGCGCAAAACCACAGATCTGGCCCAATACCAAACCATTACCCGGGAATTTTATGCCAGAGTCCGGGGCTGATTCTTTCAAGGCAACAAAGGTATAGGGAGATATTTTTTGCCATACCCTATTACCGGGTGATTGTCGCATGAAACTTCATGCAGCATTGCATTCTTGCACCACGATGAATGAAAACGTGGTGCAGTAGCCCGCTGCATATGG
>CALXDU010000057.1 GCA_944387145.1 uncultured Oscillospiraceae bacterium
CTAAAAGAAATAAAAAATGGAGAGGTGACGCTGGTATTCGGCACGGAGTACTACGGCGCGAAAAACTGGCTGATTATCGGAGGCATGTCGTTGCAGCCTTCGGAATTGAGCAAGGTCTGCTTCGTGTTTGCCGGTGCTTCTACCATGGACCGGATTATGACCAAGCGGAACCTGATTTTGTTCATCGCCTATTCTGTGATGATCTGCGGCCTGCTGGCGCTGATGAATGACTTCGGCACGGCGCTGATTTTCTTCTGCGCCTTCCTGGTGATTGCGTATCTTCGTTCCGGCAGCATGGGCACTGTGGCTCTGGCCATCACTGCTTTGGGCTTTGCCGGTGTGATTGGCCTGAAAATTGCACCCCATGCCCTGCAGCGGTTTGCTACCTGGCGGCACATCTGGGAGGACCCTCTGGTCAGCGGTTATCAGCAGACCCGGGCGCTGATGTGTATTGCCTCCGGCGGCCTGCTGGGCTTAGGCCCGGAGAAGGGATTGCTGCAATATGTGTTTGCGGCGGATTCCGATATTGTCTTTGCCACCATTTCGGAAGAATGGGGCTTGCTTACGGCCATGATGACGGTGCTGTGCATTGTGGCCCTGGGATTCTTCCCCATCCGCACTGCCCGGGTGGCCCGGAGCAGCTTCTATTCCATCGGTGCCTGCACCGCTGCCAGCGTGCTGGTGATTCAGACGGTGCTCAACTGCTTGGGAACTCTGGATATTCTGCCCTTTACCGGTGTGACCTTCCCCTTTGTCAGTAACGGCGGCACCAGTATGATTGGCGCCTGGGGACTGCTGGCCTTTGTTAAAGCGGCGGATACCCGGCAGAATGCCAGCTTTGCCGTGCGGCTGATGAAGAAAGGAGAGTGAGCCGATGAATCGCGTAACCAAAAGAACCTGGCTCATGAGTGTGTTTATTGTTCTCCTGCTGGGAGGCATGCTGTTTTTCCTCTGGGAGTATCTGACCAAAGCCAGCCAGTGGGTAGGCTTTTCCGGCTCCCCCCATGTGTACAACAGCACCAACTTAGGCTGCGGCACGGTGACTGATCGGTCCGGAACCATGCTTCTGGACATTACCCAAAACAGAACCTATTCTTCCGATGCCCTTACCCGGAAATCCACCCTCCACTGGCTGGGCGACTGGGACGGATTTATCAAGGCTTCGGCGGTTACCAACTATGCTGGGCAGATGGCCGGATTCGACCTGTTCAACGGAATTTATGATGCATCCGGGGAAGGGGGAACCGCCAAAGTGACCCTGTCCGCTGCGGTGCAGAATACCGCCCTGGAGGCCCTGGGCAACCGAAAGGGCACCATCGGTGTGTACAACTACAAAACCGGCGAAATTCTCTGCGCCGTGACGTCTCCTACCTATGACCCGGACAATGTGCCGGATATCGCAAACGATACCAGCGGCGCTTATGACGGTGTGTATCTGAACCGGTTTTTGCAGTCTGCCTACGTCCCCGGCTCCATTTTCAAGATTGTGACGGTGGCCACGGCCCTGGAAACCGTGCCGGATATTCTGGATCAGACCTTCACTTGCTACGGCAAACGGGAATACGGCACAGAGGCGGTTACCTGTGAAAAGGCCCATGGCCAGCAGAACCTGAAGCAGGCCTTTGCCAACTCCTGCAACTGCGCCTTTGCCCAGGTGGCGGAGCTGATCGGCAAGCAGAACATGGTCAAGTATGTGGATAAGTTTGAAGTGGTCAAACCCCTGTCCTTTGATGGTGTGACCACTGTGAAGGGCAATTATGATATCTCCGATACCGCAACCGTATCCTTTGCCTGGAGCTGTATCGGTCAGCATACCGACCAGATCAATCCTGCCCGGTATATGGCCTTTATGGGTGCCATTGCCGGCGGCGGCAAAGGCGTCATGCCCTACCTGATGGAGCAGGTGACCAACGGCGGTCAGGTGACTTACCAGGCCAAAACCCAGTACAGTGACCGGATCATGTCCGAGGAAACCGCTGCCACGGTGCGCCAGTACATGCGCAACAATGTACAGGCAGTCTACGGCGACGGCAACTTCCCGGGGCTGTCGGTGTGTGCCAAGTCCGGCACCAGCCAGCTGGGCGGCAGCGAAGTTTCCAACGCCATGTTCGCCGGGTTTGTGGAGAACGAAGAGTACCCCTTGGCCTTCATTGTGGTGGTGGAAAATGGCGGCTACGGCAGCCATACCTGCGTGCCGATTTTGAGCAAAGTACTCAGCGCCTGCAAAGCGGTGATGGACGGGGAATAACCTTTGTGCATTGTTTACAAAAAATTCAAGAAATCCCTTTTGTTTCTGTGGTGTTTTTCTCGTTGACAAATGTCCTTGTGTGAGATACAATACTTCCAGATTCGGAAGGAGGTATATGCACATGAAGGCATGGTCTGGGTTTGATTTTGCTGATTCCCGCTGCTGCGCAGCGGCATATTCCTCTGGGCGGATTTGCCCCCATTTGGACACTGCCTTGTTGCCGGTAGTGTCCATTTGTGTTGCCTGTATAGAGATTCTGAGATAGAAACTGCGGCCGGGGATTCTGTGTTGTATGAAGAAGCGGCTGCTGTATTGCGAGCCGCTTTTTTATAGTATTTTGGATGAGAAAAGGAGAACACGTTATGAAAAAGTTTGTTGCTTTGCTGCTGGCTTGCCTGATGGTGGCTGCCATGTTCGCAGGCTGCGGCGCTTCTGAGCCCGAAGAGACTCAGGCTGCTGCCAACAATTCCGGCGAAACCCAGGCCGCTGCTGCCGATGGTTCCGCTCCCGCTATCAAGATCGGCCTGACCGGCCCCCTGACCGGCGGTACTTCCGAGTACGGCCTGGCTGTCCGGGGCGGCATGGAAATTGCCGTGGCTGAGATCAATGCCAAGGGCGGCCTGCAGATCGACTTCAAGGCAGAAGACGACGAAGCCGACGGCTCCGACAAGGCAGTTTCCGCTTACAACACCCTGAAGGACTGGGGCATGCAGATCTTCGCCGGCGCTGTGACCACCGGCTCCTCCCTGGCCATCGCTGCTGAGGCTGCCAATGACCAGATCTTCATGCTGACTCCCTCTGCTTCTGCTGTGGACGTGGCTATGACCGGCTCCAACATCTACCAGATGTGCTTCACCGACCCCAACCAGGGCGCTTCCGCTGCTGAACTGATGTCTCAGAAGTGGCCCGATGCCACCATTGGTGTGATTTATGATTCCTCCGACGCATATTCTTCCGGTATCGTCGATGGCTTCCTGACCAAGGCAGAGGAGCTGGGCCTGAATGTGGCTGTTGACGACGCTGCTTTCACCGCTGACAACAAGTCCGACCTGTCCACTCAGGTTACCCAGTGCAAGGACGCTGGCTGCGACCTGGTGTTCCTGCCCTTCTACTACACCGAGGCTTCTCAGGTCCTGACCTACGCCAACACCGTTGGCTACGCACCCACCTTCTTCGGCTGCGACGGCATGGACGGCATCCTGAACGTGGAAGGCTTTGACGCCTCCCTGGCTGAGGGCCTGGTTCTGATGACTCCCTTCGATGCCAACGCTACCGACGATGCTACCGTTTCCTTCGTGACCCAGTTCAAGGAAAACAACGACGGCAAGGTGCCCAACCAGTTCGCTGCTGACGGCTACGACGTCATCTACGCCCTGTACAATGCCTGTGTGGCTGCCGGTATCGACGGCAATACCCCCGCTGAGGAAGCCTGCGCTATGCTGCAGGAGCAGTTCGCCACTATGACTTTCGACGGTCTGACCGGTAAGTCCATGACCTGGGATGAGAACGGTATGATTTCCAAGGCTCCCGCAGCCGTGGTTGTCACCGACGGTGTTTACGTTCCCATGGATTAACACATCCCGGGATGGGAAGGGCAACCTTCCCATCCCGAATGTGCGTTTTCGACAGTCAATGAGAGCGGCAGAGCTGGACGGCATTACCGCCGTCATAGGCTGTCGATATCATTCAGAAAAGAGAGGTAGCTTATGCAGATTTTACAGTATCTGATCAACGGCATCAGCATCGGCTCGGTTTACGCCATTATCGCGCTGGGCTATACCATGGTCTACGGTATTGCCAAGATGCTGAACTTTGCCCACGGCGATGTGATTATGGTGGGCGCCTACATATCCTTCTGTGTGACCAATTATCTGGGACTTCCGTCCTTTGTTTCCGTACTGGCGGCTGTGGCAGTGTGTACGGTGCTGGGCATCGTCATTGAAGGCCTTGCCTACAAGCCCCTGCGGGGCACCCCCAGCCTGGCGGTGCTGATTACCGCCATCGGTGTCAGCTACTTTTTGCAGAATGCGGCCCAGCTGATCTGGTCCAGCAGCCCCAAGAATTTTACCAGCGTGGTGACCATGGACCCCATTGTGCTGATGGACGGCAAGCTGGTTATCACCGGCGAGGTGCTGCTGACCGTGGCGGCCTGCATTGTGGTGATGGTGGGCCTGACCCTGTTTACCAGCAAGACCCGTACCGGCAAGGCCATGCGGGCGGTATCCGAAGACCGGGATGCTGCTCAGCTCATGGGCATCAACGTCAACCGGACCATTTCCACCACCTTTGCCATTGGCTCGGCTCTGGCTGCGGTTGCCGGTGTGCTGCTGTGTTCCACCGTTCCTACCCTGATGCCCACCACTGGCTCCATGCCTGGTATCCGGGCATTCACTGCGGCGGTGTTCGGCGGCATCGGCTCTATCCCCGGCGCTATGCTGGGCGGCATTCTGCTGGGTATCATCGAAACCTTCTCCAAGGCGTACCTGTCCACCCAGTTCTCCGATGCCATTGTGTTCTCGGTTCTGATTATCATTTTGCTGGTGAAGCCTGCCGGACTCTTGGGCAAGCAGATCCAGGAGAAGGTGTGAGGTAGCGCTATGAAGACAATGCTGAAAAACAAAAATACCCGCACCAATCTGCTGACCTATCTGGTGGTTATTGTTGCCTTTGTGGTGATGCAGGTGCTCAATTCCCAGGGAATGCTGGGCAGCTCCATGAAAGGCTACCTGGTTCCCATTTGTGTGTACATCTCTCTGGCAGTATCTTTGAACCTGCTGGTAGGCGTCTGCGGCGAGCTGAGCCTGGGCCATGCGGGATTCATGGGCATCGGTGCCTTCTCCGGCATCGTCATTGCTGCGCTGCTGAAAGACACCATTGCCAACGACGCGCTGCGGCTGGTGTGCGCCATGTTCGGCGGCGGCATCCTGGCTGGCTTTGTGGGCTTTGTCATCGGCGTGCCGGTGCTTCGGCTGCGGGGTGACTACCTGGCCATTGTGACCTTGGCCTTTGGCGAGATTATGAAGAACATCGTGGGCAATACCTACGCCGGTATTGACGACACGGGATTTCATATGGCGGTTTCCACCAGCAAGATGAAGCTGGAAGCCGGCGGCAAGTACATCATCAACGGCCCCCTGGGCGCCACCGGTGTGGAGAAACTGGCCAGCTTTACCATGGGCTTTTTGCTGGTTCTGTTTACCCTGTTCGTGGTACTGAATCTGATCAACTCCAAGGAAGGCCGGGCCATCAAGGCCGTCCGGGATAACCGGATTGCTGCCGAATCCGTGGGCATCAACGTCACCGCTTTCCGGATGAAGGCATTCGTGGTGTCCGCTTTCCTGGCAGGTATGGCTGGTGCCTTGTTCGGCCTGAACTACTCTTCCATTACGGCCACCAAGTTCAACTTCAATACCTCCATCAACATCCTGGTATTTGTGGTGCTGGGCGGCATGGGCAATATCCTGGGCTCTGTGATTTCCGCAACGCTGCTGTATGTGCTGCCGGAAGCCCTGCGGAGCCTGGAAGACTACCGGATGATTCTGTACGCAGTGGTGCTGATTGTGGTGATGCTGTGCACCTGGTCGCCTAAGGTTAAGGAGGTCTTGTCCGTGGTGACGGATAAGGCAAGCCGCATCTTCAAGAGAAAGGAGGCGGGGACCAATGAATGAGTATTCCAGAAAGATGCTGAAGGTTCCCACCTACAACCTGCTGCGGGAACAGGATAAAGATAAGCTGCCGGTGCTGGATGTCCGGAATCTGGGCATTGACTTTGGCGGCCTGACGGCGGTGGATGGGTTCAATATTACCATCGGCCCCACCGAGATTTCCGGCCTCATCGGCCCCAACGGCGCAGGCAAGACCACCATCTTCAACCTGCTGACCTCGGTGTACCAGCCCACCCGTGGCTCCATCCTCATCAACGGCATCGACACCAAGGGCATGACCACCCATAAGGTCAACAAGCTGGGCATTGCCCGTACTTTCCAGAACATCCGCCTGTTTACGGACATGACAGCCCTGGATAACGTGAAGGTGGGCATGCATAACGAAATCAAGTGCCCCTTTATTTCCTCCCTGCTGCACCTGCCGCCTTACTACAAGGCGGAGAAAAAGGCCAACGAGAAGGCCATGGAACTTCTGGACTTCATGGGCCTGGCGGACGTAGCGGACAAAAAGGCGGGCAGCCTGCCCTACGGCGTGCAGCGCCGGCTGGAAATCGTCCGGGCATTGGCCACCAACCCCTCCATCATTCTGCTGGATGAGCCTGCTGCCGGTATGAACCCCAGCGAAACCACCGAACTGATGCACCAGATCCGGCGCATCCGGGATACCTTCCATATCGCCATTTTCCTGATTGAGCACGACATGAACCTGGTGATGAATGTCTGCGAAGCCATCGCCGTGGTCAACTACGGCCGGATCATTGCCAAGGGCACCCCGGAGGAAATCCGCCAGAATCCTGCGGTGATTGAAGCTTACCTTGGCAGAGAGGAGGGCAATGCCTGATGCTGAAAATCGAAGATATGCACGTCTACTACGGCGCCATCCACGCCATCAAGGGCGTGTCCTTTGAAGTGGGAGAGGGAGAAATCGTGGCCCTGATCGGTGCCAACGGCGCCGGCAAAAGCACCATCCTGAAAACCGTGTCCGGCCTGATGCATCCCCGCAGCGGCTCCATTTCCTTCTGCGGCCAGGATATCACCCATGTGGATGCCTATAAGCTGCTGCGCACCGGTCTTGCCCATGTTCCGGAAGGACGGCGGATTTTCCTGCAGATGAGCGTTCAGGAGAACCTGGAGATGGGCGCCTATATCAACAAGGAAGTGTCCCAGGCCGACCTGGAGATGGTATTCAACTACTTCCCCCGTCTGAAAGAGCGGCGCAAGCAGATTGCCGGAACCCTGTCCGGCGGTGAGCAGCAGATGCTGGCCATGTCCCGGGCACTGATGAGCCACCCGAAGCTGATGATGCTGGACGAACCCTCCATGGGTCTGGCCCCCATTCTGGTGGATCAGATTTTCGCCATTATCAAAGAGCTGCATAAGGCAGGCACCACCATTTTGCTGGTGGAGCAGAACGCCCGAAAGGCTCTGCAAATTGCCGACCGGGCTTACGTCCTGGAAACCGGCAAGATCACCCTCAGCGGCACCGGCGCGGAGCTGGCAAGCTCCGACGACGTGAAGAAGGCCTACCTGGGCGGCTGACCGTCATAGCCAAAACGCCCCCTGCATAGGATTAGCAGGGGGTGTTTTTATGTGCCGGAAAAATCATCTGCACGGGTGCTGCATCATGGCCTTCGGGGCAGGGCTGATTGTGGGGCATTGTCTGGAGAGCTGGTTTCTGTGCTGCTGCGGCGGCGCAGCGCTGATGATTCTGGGGCTGTGGGTTCTGCGGCAGAAATACCGGTCATAATCTTGTCCCGGCAGGAATATACTGTATCAGCAAACATGGGATAAGGAGTGAAGCCAACGTGGAACTGAACTTTGGAAAAACCCTATGCACCTGCTTGAATCCCCTGGTGCGGGAGATACAGAGCGGGGAGCAGACCCAGGAAATCAAGCTGCCTGACGGCATGCCGGATATTGGAAGAATCCTGGCCTCCTGGGGACAGGCTATCCTGCGGAGCAAAGAATGGCGCAGTGATACCATTTCCTTCTCCGGCGGCATGATGGTCTGGGTGCTCTATGCCCCGGAGGACGGCAGCACCGAGCGCTGCCTGGAAGCCTGGATTCCCTTTCAGATGAAGTGGGATTTGCCCGACGGTGCTCCGGAAGGGAAAATCCGCATCCGGTGCCTTCCCCGGTTCGTAGACGCCCGATCGGTTTCTGCCCGGAAGATTATGGTTCGGGCGGGAATGGGGGCCATGGCGGAAGCCTATGTGCCTATGGAGGCGGAAGTTTACGAGCCGGACAAGATTCCCGGGGACGTGCAGCTGCTCAGCAGCACTTACCCCATCCGACTGCCCAAGGAGATGGGGGAGAAGAGCTTCCTGGTGGATGAAGAGCTGACCTTGCCGGATTCCGCACCCCAGCCGGAGAAGATCATCTACTACCGGATGTCGCCGGAAGTGCTGGACAAGAAGGTATTGTCGGACAAAGCAGTATTTCGGGGAAATGCCAACCTGCATATTCTCTACCGCAGCGAAGAAGGACAGCTGCACAGCTGGGATTTCCCGCTGCCGTACTCTCAATACGCAGAACTGTCAGCCGAGCATGGCAGCGATGCCCAGGTGGATTTGCAGCTGATGCCCACCAGCATGGAAGTGGAACTGGACGAAGAAGGCCACATCCGGGCAAAAAGCGGCATTGTTGCCCAGTATCTGATTACCGATAAGCAAATGCTGGAACTGATTGAAGACGCCTACAGTCCCAGCCGGGAATTGAATCTGCAAGTGCAGAATTTGCAGCTGCCGGCGGTGCTGGACTCCCGGCGGGAGACGCTTTCGGCAGAGCAGTCGGTGACGGCGGAGGCCAACGTGGTGGCGGATGTTACATTCCTGCCGGATTTCCCCCGGCAGCAGCAGGAAGAAAACCAGGTACGGCTGGAAATTCCCGGAGCATTCCAGATGCTCTATTACGGTGAAGACGGAGCGCTTCATGCCGGCTCTGCCCGGTGGGAAGGGCAGCACAGTGTCAGTGCGGATGAGGATACCCATCTGAATGCCCAGATTTTTGCAGGGGAAGAGGCCCAGACAGCCATCGGAAACGGGGCCATCACCGCAAAATGCGATCTTCCCCTGGATTTGACGGCCACTACATGGCAGGAGATTCCCATGGTCACCGGCCTGACCCTGGGAGATCAACGGAAACTGGACCCCAATCGTCCGTCCCTGATCCTGCGCCGGACGGGAGAAGATCGGCTGTGGGATATTGCCAAAGCCAGCAACTCTACGATGGAGGCGATTCGCAAGGCCAACAACCTTCAGGACGAACCAATGCCCAATCAGATGCTGCTGATTCCCGTCAGCTGAAGAAAACAATCTGCGCCGCACCGGGGGAGAGCCGGTGCGGCGCCAGGCTGGTTGTCGCGAGATGGGGAATACCTGCCACAACACACAGTAGCCGAAACCCTATGTCGAAAGCAAGGGAAAACTGGCGGGTATTTTTCTTTGGGTTGTGGGAAATGCAGTTGCATTGGAAGGAGAACTATTGTATAATCCAAAACAGAAAGAGGTGAAATCTCATGTTTCTGAGTGTGATTGTTCCTGTGTACAATGGCCAAACCTATTTGCGCCAATGCCTGGATTGTTTGCTTGACCAGGATATCCCTGCCCAGGAATATGAGATTGTGTGTATTAACGACGGCTCTCAGGACGGCAGTGGGGAAATTCTCCGGGAATATGGAGAAAAATTCTCCAATGTGGTTGTCACCGAGCAGGAAAACGCCGGGGTAGCCGCAGCACGGAATGCGGGACTGAAGCAGGCCCGGGGAGAATATGTATGGTTTGTGGATGCGGATGATTTGATCCGGTATAACATCCTGGGGAAGATGCGGACTGCGGCGGAAGCGGAAAACTGTGACCGTCTGATTTTCGGTGCGTATCAGTTTACGGACACGTTGGCCTCGGAAGAACGTGACCAGGCGGACAGGGGAGAACTGAGAGTCAACGCCCCCTGGTATGATGCTGTGGTGTGGCGCAGCTGGCTCAAACGCAGCTTTTTGGAAGAAAATCACCTTTCTTTCCGATATCCCCAGATTACCCATGGAGAAGACGGGCTGTTTATGTATGAGGTGGCCCGTTGCCGGCCCCGTTGTGTGGAAATGGAGGAAATTCTGTATTTTTACCGGGTGCATTCCGATTCCGCAGAGACAAAACGGAGTCCGGAGCATCGGAAAAAGATGCTGCGCTCCCATATAGCGGTTACAAAGATTCTGGCGGATTATTATGCAGGAGACAATACGGATGCTATGACAGCCAACAAGCTGATGGCGTTTTTGTGGAAAACACTGTATGAAATTACCCGGCTGCCTTCCCAGGAGCGCAGAAGCGCACTGGCCGAGCTGGCCCGGCAGGGGCTTTTCCCCTATCAGCGCCCGAGTCTGTGTACTACGACCCGCAGTTATATCATGGAGCGCAGCGATTGGATTGGTAAAGTGTTTGACGGGCTGTACTGCCACTTGCATACCAAATGGGGCTTTGGGATTATGACCATCTTGCAGCAGGTGCGGCGATGGATGGCAGGAATTCGCTGAGGATGCCCTGTTTTGCATAGAAAAAGAAAGTTATGGATTGCATTTTGCGCAGATGTGGTGTATAATCGCTCTATTACGGAGAGAAATTTCCGTTGACAATTTGCTCAGTGTGGTATAGAATGTCCCACGGATGCGTTGTGCAGAAATAAATATGCGGGTGTGGCCCAGCTGGTAGGGCGCCTGGTTTGGGAGCTGGAGCACGGTTTGCACCCGTGAAATCAACCAATCCGAAAACCCGTTGCGACTCTAGTATTTTTTCTTCTTGACTTCTCCCCTGCTCTGGTCTAAAATAGCCTTTGACCACATGTTTGACCACATCTGAAAAATTCTTAACTTCATATCCGGGCTTAGCGAAGTTTGGTATCGCGCTTGGTTTGGGACCAAGAGACCGTGGGTTCAAGTCCCGCAGCCCGGACCAAAACCGCCAGTTTTCCGTACGAAAACTGGCGGTTTTGACATTTTGGAAAGGCTTTTCTTTGTTTATAGCGGTACACTTTTTGAATCTGAATTCCACATCGCATATGCTTTCAGCGCTGCCACATCACGGGCTTTCAGATACTTACCTTGAACCCGGTCAAATTCCTGCTCATTGATAAGGCGCACCATTTCATCAAAGGTGTGCCACCGCACCACAGTACGGTTTGCCTGTTCTGCTTCCGTCAAATGGTTCTCACTGGGGGTATGCTTGGTTGTAACTACGAAATAGTAGTTGATCTGGGTATAGTCCAGACTTGCCCGGTTTTCCGAAACAATACCCAATTCTTTGATCTCATCGCAGATGCATCCAGTTTCTTCATAGACCTCCCGGCGCAGAGCGGTCAACACATCCTCGCCATCCTCCACGCCGCCACCGGGCAGGCTGTGGAGCTTGAATTTATCGGCATACATGACAGCATAAAGGCCGTCCTGGTTCTTTACAATCGCACGAGCTGTGATCCGGGGAGCCTTCTTGGACAAACCTTCTTGTCCAAGAATGATTTTGTCATTCAATTCACAAATCTGCTTCATAGTATTTTCCATTATAGATCAATCCATATACCTTCATCTTTGATTTCAGCGTTTGGGAGGTTGCGATAGAACCGCTGTGCATCTTCATTGGATGCAATAAGGCCAATCAGCGTATCGATTCCCTGCGCTTTCAGTTCTTTGCGTAAGGTCTGCATCAGCGCCTGGGCAACACCCTTATGACGGTAGCTTTTGATAACGCAGATCCAGTCCAAATATGCTTTGGTAGAGCCATCAAAATGGCTGCAAATCTTGGTGGAGTCGATCCTGCCCACCACCTTGCCATCCATATAGGCAAGCAGCGAAATGGAATTTGCAAAGGCAGGATCATCAAAACTCTTTGTCACATCGGCTATGTACTTCTCGTCAATCTCCCAACCCCAGAAGTTTTCCTCGGAGCGCAAGTCACGCTCGAACTTCAAAACATCGGGGATTCGGTCTTTTGTGTAGTGTTTGATTTCCATTTTGTACCTCTCAGGATACATCCTCGTCTAGGATATTCTTATAGACCTCTAAGAAGCCTATTTCTTTCCAAGC
>CALXDU010000058.1 GCA_944387145.1 uncultured Oscillospiraceae bacterium
CAAGCCCAAGGTACTGATCCCCGCCTTCCCCGGCACCAACTGCGAATACGACTCTGCCAAGGCTGTCCGGGATGCGGGCGCCGAGCCGGAGATCATCGTCATCAACAACCTCTCCGCCGAGGGCATTACCCGCAGCGTAGAGCGCTTTGCCCGGGAACTGAAGGATGCTCAGATGGTATTCATCCCCGGCGGCTTCTCCGGCGGCGACGAGCCCGACGGCTCCGGTAAGTTCATTACCGCTTTCTTCCGCAACGCAGCCATCAAGGAAGGCGTCACCGACCTGCTGGAGAACCGGGACGGCCTGATGTGCGGTATCTGCAACGGCTTCCAGGCCCTGATCAAGCTGGGTCTGGTGCCCTACGGCAAGATCATCGACACCGACGAAACCTGCCCCACCCTGACCTTCAACAACATCAGCCGTCACCAGAGCCGGATTGTCCGCACCCGGGTGGCTTCCAACAAGTCCCCCTGGCTGGCCCTGACCAACGTAGGCGATGTGTACAACGTGCCCATCTCCCACGGCGAAGGCAAGTTCCTGGCTTCCGAAGAGCTGATCCGCCAGCTGGCTGCCAACGGCCAGATTGCCACCCAGTATGTGGACCTGGAAGGCAACGCTACCGCTGATGTGCACTTCAACCCCAACGGCTCTCTGTACGCCATTGAAGGCATCACCTCCCCCGACGGCCGTGTCTTCGGCAAGATGGGCCACAGCGAACGTATCGGCAAGGGACTGTACAAGAACGTCCCCGGCGAATACGACATCCGGATGTTTGAGGCCGCAGTGAAGTACTTCAAGTAAGCAGCAAATCCCCGGGCAGAAATCTGTCCGGGGATTGTCACACAGAAATTGTGGGAGAGCCATCATGGAATATTTTGGTGTATTTGCTTTTGTCCTGGTTATGTGCTATTTTTCCCTTCCCGGTAAGGTGAAGAAACTGGAGGCAAAAGTAAAGCGATTGGAAAAACAAAGGAACGGTGCATACGCTATGTCGAAACTGATGCAGCAGCTGATGGGAAGAACCTGTACTCTCATTTCGGAAAAGGGCCTGTCCATCGCCGGGAAGTGTGAATTCACCTGCGAAATCCTGGATTGCGATGAAGAATGGGTCAAAATCCGCCTGGACCAGAAAAAAGGCGGCAAAGTCGTGAAGATGATGCGTCTGGAGGACATTGAATCCGTAGAACTGGCAGACGAACAGTAAATAACCTTCTGGAAGCAACACAAATCCCCCAGGCCGTTTGGCCTGGGGGACTTTATATTACCGAACGTACTCGATAATCACCCGGCGGTTGGGTTCTACGCCGGTGGAGTGGGTGGTGATGTTCTCCATATCCTGCAGGGCAGCGTGGATCACATGCCGCTCGTAGGCATTCATAGGCTCCAGGGTGGTGCGGCGGCGGGCCTTGAGCACCTGCTGGGCCTTCTTACGGGCATAGCGGCGCAGGCTTTCCTCCCGCTTTTCCCGGTAGCACTCTGCATCCACGTTGATGCGGACGTGGCCGTCCAGATCCCGGTTGATGGTGTAGTTGGCCAGGTGCTGAATAGCATCCAGGGTATCGCCCCGGCGGCCGATCAGGTAACCCAGGTCATCGCCTACCAGGTCAACCTTGTATGTATTGCCCTCTACCTTCCAGCAGTGGGGCACGGCCTTGGAATCCATATGCTCCAGCAGGCCCTTCAGGAACAGCTCGATCTTCTCCTCGGTGGAGCCGCTTTCCGCAGGGGCGTACACCTTGGGCTCGGCCTTCACCTTGGCGGGCTTGGGCTCCTTGGGGGTCTTGGGAGGCTTGGGTGCTTCCGGCTTCTTCTCGGCCTTGGGTTCATGCTTGGGCTTGTCTGCCTTGGGCTCCTGGGCAGCCGGTTCCGCCTTGGGAGCTTCCTTGGGCTGCTCCGGCTTCTTCACCGGGGCGGCAGCCTTGGGCTTGGAACGGGACGCGGAGCTCAGGGCAACCTTGGGAGCTTCCGGCACCGGGTCCGGAGCTTCGTAGCTGACCTGCACCTTGGCAGGCTGTGCGCCGAATCCCAGGAAGCCTGCCTTTGCCTGCTGCAGAACCGTAACAGACACACTGTCCCGATCCAGTCCCAGCTGGGTCAGGGCCGCCTCAATGGCCAGGTCGATGGTTTTGCCGGTGGTAACAATGGTCTTTTCCATGGCTTATTCCTCCGTAGGCTTTGCAGCGTAGCGGTTAGGATCATAGCTGCGGCCCTTGCAGTAAGGACGATCGGCAATTCCGGAGAGAGTGGTCTTTTCTTCCTCTTCCTCCAGGATGCCCTTTCTGGCAGCATATTCCTTGGCGGCAGCGGCCTTGGCAGCCTGCTCCTGGTCACGCTGCTGCTTCTGCAGCTTCTTCTTGCTGGTATTGGTGGTGATGCCGTCGGGGTTGGCAGCCCGGCGCTCGGCACGGATGCGCTCCTTCTCAGCTTCCAGACGCTCCTCTTCCAGAGCCTTCTGCAGCCGCACAGCGTCCTCGGCATCGTAGATTTTGCGGTAGTGGTTGGTCATGATGGGGTCGGAGATCATACGCACCACGCCGCCGACGAACCAGTACAGGGACAGTCCGGCGGAGACAGTGAAGCCGATCCACAAGCTCATCAGGGGCATCATCCACATCATGGTCTGCATGGACTGGTTCTGCTGAGACTTCTTGGCAGTTTCCTCGTCCTGGATGCCCTTTTCGTTGGTGATAACGGAGTTGTTGGTCTTCTGGGAGATCCACATCTGGGCCACCTGAGACAGGCAGGACACCACAGGAATCAGGAAGGCACCAATGTGGGCCCAGTCCCAAGCCCAGGAAGCGGAGAAGATGTTAAACTGGGGAATTGCACCCAGGTTAATGCCCAGGAAGTTGAAGTTAATACCCGCCAGCGTCGCTTCGCTGATGGCAGGAATGGCAGCCTTCAGTTCTTCTGCGAACTGGGGAATGGCCTGGGCGGCAATCACCTGGTCATAATAACTGTTGCCGGAGAAGATTTCCTGTGCATTTTCCTTGATAACAGCCACAATCTGCTGGGTAATCTCAGCAGGCTCCATCAGGATATAGGTAATGGGTTCCCGAATGACGGTAAACAGAGGGAACAGAACCAGCAAGGGGATGAACATCCACAGGCAGCCGCCGCCCATGGAAGCGCCCTCGTCCCGGTACAGCTTCTGAATCAGCTCGTTCTGCTTCTGGGGGTCGCCGGCGTAGCGGGCCTGAATCTCCTGAACCCGAGGGGTCAGGCGGGACATCTTCATCATGCTCTTCTTGCTCTTGGCGTTCATAGGCATGAGAATCAGCTGAACCAGGATGGCAAACAGAATCATAGCCACACCGTAGTTGCCGGTGAAGTGGTACAGCAGGTTCAGCAGGTAGCCGAAGGGCACGGTGACGATGTCGGATAACTGGAATGCAAGAAACATTGACTTTCCTCCTCAAAATTATGGAAGTCAGGGTACGGGGTCATAGATATCTCCCTTGTAGAAAGGGTGACAGCGCAGCAAGCGGCGCAGGGCCAGCCAGCCGCCTTTTAAGGCCCCATACTTGCGGATTGCTTCGGCAGCGTAAGCGCTGCAGGTGGGCCGAAACCGGCATCGGGCCGGCAGTCCCGGGGAAATATAGCGCTGGTAAAACCGAATCAGAAACAGCAGAAAATTTTTTACCATAGGACCGCTTACGCCTCCAACGGCGCTTTCAGAAGGCCGGCCTTTTTTGCCAGAGCCAGATAGCTTCTGGTCAGGCGCTGAAAGTCTGCATCCACAGCCTTGCTCCGGGCAACCACCACAATGTCCCAGCCTGGCTGGAACTGCTCCTCATGGAGCCGGTAAATCTCCCGCAGACGACGGCGGGTGCGGTTGCGCACATGGGCCTTGCCCAGCTTCTTGCTGACGGTAATGCCCACCCGGTTGCCTTCCGTGCGGTTTTTCCTGGCATAGAGCACCAGGTATCCGTCAGCAAATCCGGAGGTATGGTACAGCCGGCGAAAAATGTGGTTGAGTTTTAATGCACTGGAATACTTCATAACCTCTCTCCAACCCCATTGCGTCCTAAAAAGGGAGCGGGGCGAATGCTTCATTCACCCCGCTGTAGCTCCCGTTTCGCTCATTGGCGCTTATTTTCCTTGACCCACATCGTTAAGCGCATCAGGCGGACAGAACCTTGCGGCCCTTGGCACGGCGGCGGGCCAAAACCTTACGGCCGTTGGCGGTAGCCATTCTCTGGCGGAAACCGTGAACCTTGGAACGATGACGACGGCTGGGCTGATAGGTACGCTTCATAATCGGATACACCTCCTGTCAAAAATCAATATGCTCGACAGCCAAAAGGCCGCAGCAACACATAGGTAATGACGATAACAGTCATGCTTGACCATTATAACCGAAAAATGCGGTTTGGTCAATCTTTTTTTCGCAATTTTATGGCTTCGGGAAAGACTTTGGCATCTATCCGGAAATTTGCAGGTTCGGCCCCTGGAAGGTTCCGTCCAGTTTGGACAGAACACGGTCATATTCTTCGCTGCCCGGGTCGTAGGGCGTGGGCTGGTAATTGTTCCGGTCAGATACCGAACTGACACTGGCAGGCACCAGGGTACGCTGTCCCAGAGAAATGCTGCCGTCAGCCTGGCGGATCACTTCCTGCTGAATCAGCGCCGTGTCGAAATCCTGGGGATATCCGTTGCCCCCGAAGCTGAAATTGCCTAGGGAGTAGAAAATCACCCCATCGCCGTATTCCTCCACCGGCTGCAAAACATGAGGATGAGAACCCCACACAATATCCGCCCCGGCATCAATGGCCGCATGGCCCACGTCGATCTGCTCCTGGGTGGGGCGGTAGCTTCCTTCGGTGCCCCAGTGAGGGGCCACAATCACCAGTTCGGCACCCTGCTCCCGCAGGGCCTGAATCTCCTGGGTCATATCCTGTACATCCAGCAGGTAGTAGACCATACCGTACAGTCCCACCTTCAGACCGCCCTCCAGGGTCAGCAGCACGGAGCTGTCCCGCTGGACATAGGGAATCCCCGCTTCCTCCAACACCGCCAGGGTGGAATCGTAGCCGGTCTGACCATAGTCAAAGGCGTGGTTGTTGGCCACGGTCACCGCCTGGATGCTGTTTTCTGTCAGGATATTGACGTACGCTGTCGGCCCCCGAAAGGTGTGCTTTTTCTGAACTGGGTAGCCTTCATCGCACAAGGGGCCCTCCAGATTCAGGAAGGTTCCGTCATCGGAGCCTACATAATCCGCTACATTCCGGAAGGGATACCCATAATCCTGGCCCACGGTTTTGGTAAAGCCGTACTCGGCGTAGGCGTTGACCTGGTTGGTGCCGAAGGTGCAGTCTCCCACAAAGGTCAGCAGGTACGTTTCCGGCTGGGGCTCCGTGGGAGCCGGCTGGGTGGTTTCCGGAACCGGCTGGGTAGTGGGGGCGGTTTGCTCCGTCTGCACAGCCTGGGTGGTGGGAGTAGTGGCAGCAGGAATCCGCTGCCGCCAACCACAGCCCGAAACCAAAGCCAGCACCAGGCACAGCCCCACAGCGGCTTTACCCGTCTTTTTCCAATCAGCCATTTTCCTGGGCACGGCGCTTCATCAGGTTGCGCATCCGCAGACCGTGATCCAGCTCCCGCTTGCGAATCCGCAGGCTCTTGGGGGTGCATTCCAGCAGTTCATCGTCTGCCAGGAATTCCAGGCACTGCTCCAGAGAGAAATTCTTGGGAGGGGTCAGCCGCAGGGCTTCGTCGGAACCAGCAGCACGCATGTTGGTCAGCTGCTTGCGCTTGCAGACGTTGACGGTCATATCCTCGTTCCGGCTGCAAATGCCCACCACCATACCGGCGTACACCGGGGTGCCAGGGCCAATAAACAGGCTGCCCCGCTCCTGAGCGGCGGCCAGACCGTAGGTCACAGCCTCGCCGGTTTCAAAGGCAATCAGAGAACCGGTGAGCCGGCGCTCGATTTCACCCTTCATGGGGGCGTAGGTTTCCAGAACGGAGGACATGATGCCCTCGCCCCGGGTATCGGTCAAAAATTCGTTGCGGTAACCGAACAGTCCCCGGGAAGGTACCAGGAACTCCAAACGGTAACGGCTGCCCATGGGCGTCATGCCCAGCAGGTCTGCCTTCCGGCGGCCCATCTTCTCAATCACCGCACCCATGCAGGCTTCCGGCACGTCAGCCACCATCCGCTCGATGGGCTCGCAGACCTTGCCGTCGATGACCTTGGTCAGCACACGGGGGGTGGATACGGAGAACTCGTAGCCTTCCCGGCGCATGGTTTCCATCAGGATGGACAGGTGCATTTCACCACGGCCTGCCACGTTGAAGGCATCGGTGCCCTGCTCAGTCACATGCAGGGACACGTCCTTCAGCAGTTCCTTCTCCAGCCGATCCCGCAGATTCCGGGAGGTGACGAACTTGCCTTCCTTACCGGCGAAGGGAGAATCGTTGACGGCAAAGGTCATTTCAATGGTGGGGTCGGAGATCTTCACAAAGGGCAGCGGCTCCACGCACTCGGGAGCGCACAGAGTCCGGCCAATGGTGATATCCGCCATGCCGCTCAGAGCCACGATTTCACCGGCGCTGGCCTGCTGAATGGGATTCTTGCCCAGGCCGTCAAACTCATACAGGGCAACCACTTTGCCCTTCTGCCGCACCTCGGGATCGTGGTAGTCGCAGATGGCCACTTCCTGGTTGACCCGGATGGTGCCCCGCTCCACACGGCCCACCGCAATCCGGCCCACATACTCATTGTAGTCAATGGAGGATACCAGCAGCTGCAGAGGAGCCTCTGCATCGCCCTGGGGTGCGGGGATATAATTGACGATGGTTTCAAACAGGGGGGTCAGGTCAGTGCCTGCCACATCGGGGCCATAGGAAGCGGTACCCTGGCGGCCGGAGCAGAACACGGTGGGAGAATTGAACTGCTCATCGGTGGCGTCCAAATCCAGCAGCAGCTCCAGAACTTCTTCCATCACTTCGGAAATCCGGGCGTCGGGCTTGTCAATCTTGTTAACGGCAACAATGACCTTGTGGCCCAGCTCCAGGGCCTTCTGCAGCACGAACCGGGTCTGAGGCATGGGGCCTTCGGCGGCGTCCACCAGCAGGATAACACCGTTGACCATTTTCAGAATCCGTTCCACCTCACCGCCAAAGTCGGCGTGGCCCGGGGTGTCCACGATATTGATCTTGTAATCTTTGTAGTGTACAGAGGTGTTCTTGGCCAGGATGGTGATGCCACGCTCCCGTTCCAGATCACCGGAGTCCATCACTCGTTCCACAGTGGCCTGATTCTCCCGGTAGATGCCGCCCTGCTTCAGCATCTCATCCACCAGGGTGGTCTTGCCATGGTCAACGTGGGCAATGATGGCAATATTTCGGATTTTCTCCTGAGGTACCATATAATAAACGCTCCTTCGAGTTGTGAATTCTTCTAAACTTCCAACTGAAAATTATAACACCTTCACAAAAGAATTGCAATATATTTGGTGAAATTTACGAAGAAAAATTCCATTTTTCCCGCAGCGGCATACAAGAAAGCCTCTTTGCTTGTGCAAAGAGGCTTCTCATTCAGAAATACTGCTTGATGGTGGAAATCAGAATATCTCCGGCCACCACCCGGTCCTCGGCGGCGAAGCCCTCGGCAAAGTTGTCCGAGTAGAGCACCTGGGCATTGGGCGGGAACTCTTCGTCCCCTTCCCACACCAGCAGCTGCATCCGATAGCCGCCGATCAGGGCAAATTCAAATCCGGCATCCCCGTGGGCAATGGGCTGCGCGCCCATTTTCTCCGCCGCAGTCCGGAATGCTGCCACCCGGGTTCCGAAGGTGAAGGCCGCCCGGGTCAGCACCCGACCGGTATAGGGCTGGATGTACATTTCTCCCCAGGGCATTTCCCGGAAGGTTTTCCACTGGCCTGCCCAGAATACGTCCCGGCTTTCCAGCAGGTAGCGCAGCAGGAAGGTCTGGGTGGGCAGCGGCGGCAGAGCGCCCCCATCCAGCGCCCGGATGGCGTAGTCCGGGTGGGAAATGGCAAAGGTTCTGCCAAGCATGGTCAGGGTAAATTCCTTGCCGTCCCAGGACACGTCCTGCAGCCGCTGGGTTACGCTTTCCGGGTCTAACTGACGGAATTTTTCCAGATAGTGGGCAAAGGGCACTTCTTCTTTGTGATTTTCAATCTGCATATCGGTTCCTCTTATATTGTAAGTGTATCCGGAATCTTACTTTTCCTGCACGCTGTTGGGGAACAGCCGGGCATCGGTATGGGGCAGGAAGCAGGCTGCCACAAAGGAGTCCATGTACCCGGGATAGGTGCTCAGTTCCAGGTAAGTCATGTTGGCAGCCACCTCGGCGGTCTTGGCAGCAGCTTCGTCGCTGACTACCATGGCATAGGCACCGCTGAGGGAGGAGTTGCCGATGTAATGGAACTTGTTCAGGTCCACATCCGGGAACATGCCGATGTTCACCGCATTTTTCATATTGATGCCGCTGCCGATGCCGCCAGCAACATAAACGCTGTCAATCATATCCACCGTCATATCCACACTCTTGAGCAGGGTGTCAATGGCGGAGAATATTGCGCCTTTGGCCCGGATAAAGTTGTCGATATCCACTTCATTGATGGAGATTTCCCGACCGGTTTCGCTTTCCTCAGCCGTGGCCAGCACATAGCGGCCCATGCCGTGGCTATCCCGTTTCACCCGGCTGCCCTCTCGGACAAACAGGCCCTTGGCATTGATGATGCTGGTACGGAACAGCTCGGAAATGATATCGATGATGCCGCTGCCGCAGATGCCCACCGGCTTCTGGCCCTCGTCACCCACAATGCTCAAGGTGGGTTCCATGGTGGTTTTGTCGATGGTGCAGGCTTCCACTGCGCCGTCGGTGGCCCGCATGCCGCAGGAAATATCGCCGCCTTCAAAGGCAGGGCCTGCCGAGCAGGCGCAGCTCATCAGGAAGTCCCGGTTTCCAAATACAATTTCGCCGTTGGTGCCCAGGTCGATGAACAGGCTCATTTCGTCCTTGTCCCAGATTCCGGAGGCCAGGGTACCGGCAGTGATGTCGCCGCCCACATAGGAGCCGATGTTGGGGGCAATCAGTACCGGAGCCATGGGATTGGCCAGCAGGTTCACATCCCCTGCCCGCATTCCTTCCCAGGAGAAGAAGCTGGGAACATACGGCTCCATCCGGACGGATTCCGCATCCACACCCACAAACAGGTGGTTCATAGTGGTGTTGGCACCCACTGCCAGGCGCAAAATGTCCCGTTTGGTAATGCCGGCGCTCTTGCACAGGTTGCCCAGGATAGGATTCAGGGTTTCCTTGATGATGGCCTTTTGCAGCTTCACCCGACCGCCGGGACGGCCCTGCTCGATAATCCGGTTGATAACGTCAGCGCCGTAGCGGATCTGACCGTTGCCGGAGGAGCCTTTGGCCAGAATTTTGCCCGTAGCCAGGTCTGTCAGCACCATAGTCACGGTAGTGGTGCCGATATCAATGGCGGCACCGACAATGGCGGTGTCCTCTTTGCCGCAGATTTCCATGCAGCAGAAAGTATCCTCCTTGCGATAACCCTTTACGCACACGGAGAAATTCTCTTCCCGCAAGGTTGCGGCAAGCTTTACCATCACGCAGAAGGGAATCTCCACATGGGATACCCCCAGGGCATCCTCAATGGCCCGGGTCAGCCGTTCGTTGTCCGGCATGGTATCGTCCAGGGTGGGAGCGGCCAGATCCAACTGTACCGCCAGGAAGGGATTTTCAAAGCGGATGTCGCTTTCTTTCAGCTGCTCCTGGCACTCCTGGAAAATGGCAATTTCCTTGGGACTGCTCAGGTCGGCGGTCTTCATCCGGGACTGATATGCGCTGGCAATATCCGGCACGAACACCGTGCAGTCGCCAACAATGCGGCTGTTGCAGCTGAGCCGCCAGCCAGCTTCGTACTCTTCATCGCTGATATGACGGCTCTGTATGGATTCCAACTCTCCCTCAACCAGCTGGACACGGCACTTACCGCAGGAGCCATTGCCAGAGCAAGGCGCGTCAATGGCCACATTGGCCCGCCGGGCCAGTTCCAGCAAATTGTCTCCGGCGTTGCAGTCGATGGTGACGGGATTGGCTCCCTGGATTTGGAAAGTTACTTTCATACACGCAAGTCCTTTCGATAAATTGATTGTGTGTTTGCTTCCGGCTGCGGCAGCCGGTTTATGATGTACCCCGCCGCAAGACGGGTCTATTTTTTCTTCTTTTTCGCTGTCTGACGTTTCAGCTGACCTGCCAGCTGGGAAAATTCCTCGCAGCTGTTGTCAAGGGTGTATTCTTCGTCGGTTTTTGCGACTTTTACCGTCAGGCGTTTCATTTTTGCCACGCTGGTGGTGGCTTTTCCGGTGCTGTCAAAGCCCTGCAGTTTTTTGATTTTGCCAAAAGGATAGGCCAGAAACCCATCCTTGGTATCCAGCAGCAATCGCCGGGAGGTCAGAATCCAGCGGCTGCCATGGTTGGGACAGATCACCTTAATGGTCTCCCGGGGCTGCAGCACCGTCTCCAGCTTCCGGGTAAAATCCCGCTCTTTTCGTTTGCGTTTTTTCACAACGGCAGATCGGATTGCCAGCAAAATTACAATCACTGCGGCAAATCCAGACAAATACTGCCAATATTCCATTGTCCATTCCTCTCCTGGGGGCGATATACAAAAGGGCTGGGAGGGAGGTTCCCTCCCAGCCGTAAACGCGTGGGATTTGTTCCGTTACCGCAGTCCTGCCTTACAGATCCAGGTAGGAGTCGGAGTACAGAACGTGGTTCTTGAAGATGTCGCAGGACTTGATGGTCTCCATCAGGCGCAGGTCGCAGGGGTTGACAATAGCGGAGGTCAGACCCTGCATCATAGCCATGGCAACCAGAGCGGAGTCCATGATGGGACGAACGTTCTTCGGAGCGCCGTTGGAGTTGTTGGACAGACCGCCGGTGGACTTCAGGCCCTCGTCAGCGAACAGCTTGATGGCGTTCAGCACGTCCATCTGCTTGTCCTGCATGCCCTTGACAACCAGGAACAGGGGGTCGAACCACAGGTCGTCGGAGGTCATGCCCAGGCTCAGGCCGCGCTCGAGCATGTTGTGGCAGTGCTTCATGCGCTCTTCGTTGTCCTTTGCAATGCCGTCGGCAGAGCACAGGGCGATACAGATGGCGTCGTTGGCAGCAGCCAGGTCGATGTAGGAGATACGGGAGCCGGCGTCAGCAGAGTTGACGATGGGCTTGCCGTTGGTACGGTTGTAGACCTTGATACCGGCTTCGATAGCCTTCTTGTTGGCGGTATCCAGAGCCAGAGGCACGTTGTTGAAGTTCTCCTGCAGCAGCTTGACAGCCCACATCATACGCTCGGGACCGTCCTTCTCAGCAGGTCCGATGTTGACGTCCAGGTAGGTGGCGCCGGCAGCGATCTGCTCGGCAGCACGCTTCAGGATAGGAGCGGGATCGCGCTCGTCCATAGCCTTGCGGATAGCGGGAGAGATGCAGTGGATCCGTTCGCCGATGGTGACGAAGGTCTTGCTCTCAGGGTTGTGGCCCTTGTAGCTGACGCCCATGTCCACAACTTCGATGGCGGGTACCTTGGTAGCCAGCAGCTCGTCGAAGGACAGCTCCTTGACCTCTTCGGCGGGAGCAGCAGCGGCCCGGGCAGCGGCCTCAGCGGCGGCAACCTTAGCAGCGGCTTCGTATTCCTTATCCTTCATGTACTTGGGCAGCTGCACAGCCTCGGTAGGACCAACAACCACGTGCCAGTCAGGCAGCTTCTCCTGAATCTCGCCCTTCATAACGGCAACCTTGCCGGGGAT
>CALXDU010000059.1 GCA_944387145.1 uncultured Oscillospiraceae bacterium
GACGGAGGCCGTCTAACCAGCGGCTTTCCTCTCCTGATTTTTCAGGCGCAAAGTTGTGTATAAAAGAACGAGGCTGTGGCTTCATCCAGAATCAGAATCCGGGGCTTGCGCAGGAAAATCCGAGCCAGGGCAATCCGCTGCCGCTGACCGCCGGAGAGATTCGTGCCCCCTTCGGACAATGTGAACTGATAGCCCCCGGGGAGTTTTTCAATGTCAGCGGCGATGCTGGCTTTCCGGGCGGCATCTTTCACTTCTTCCAGGGAAACCTCCCGGGTCATGCCGTAGCAGATATTGCGGTAGACCGTGTCGGCAATGAGAAATGGGGTTTGGGGCACCAGGGCCACAACTTCTGCCAACGAATGCCGAGACAGCCCGCCCAACTCTGTGCCGCCTAAGTACACTGCTCCCTGGGCCTGCTCCAGTTTGTCCACAAGTTTAATCAGGGTGGACTTGCCGCAGCCGCTGGGGCCGGCGATGCCAATAAATTTCCCGGATGCGACCTGGAGACTGACTTCGGTGAGAATCCGCTCCTGAGGCTTTTCCGGATAGGCAAAGCTTACCTTGCGGATGTCAATATCGTTGCCGGAGGGGACACCGTCAGACAGGGCATGAGCGTAAGAAAAATCCCGGGGAATGTCCACCATCTGAAAATAATCCTGGGCCAGAATGACGCACTCCGAAAACTCATCCAAAATCCGGTGCAGCTCCCGCAGGGGGCCGGTCAGCTGGGTAAAGCACAGGTAGGCCGTCAGCACCGTGCCCACACTGATGACCTGCTTGGACGCGAGAAATACGGAAATGCCAATGACCAGTACGCTGAAAACCGCCTCGTTCACAAATTTCAGACAGTCGTAGAAGGCCATAGCCTTGTGATGGCGCATTTCCTTTTTCCGAAGCTGCTCAGAACGCGTTTCAATCCGCTGCCCTTCTGCCTGGGCACTGTCCAGCGCCCGGATGGTTTCAATTCCCCCCAGAAGCTCCACGATGGTTCCGTCCATGTCGGCCTTGGTGTCCAGCAGTTCCAGGCGAATGCCTTTCTGGGTGGTCAGATCCAGATTTCTACCTGTTCTTCGTCCGCACTGTAAACTTCCACCAATTTCCAAGGGCCGTTCCGGCGGCGAAAATCCCGGATTCCCTTGGCAATAATCAACGCTTGCTCCTTAGTCGGAGGAATATCCTTTCCCTTCAGGAAGCCATAAGCCAGCCCAATTCCCGCCCGATTGAGAAGCATCCCGGTGGGAAGACGCAGGGTGAAATTGGTTTCTTTGCTGCGTATCAGAATTTTCATAGATTACTCCACAAAGATACGAACTACGTCTCCATCGGCGGAATCCACTTCAATCAGGTTGCCAACCACGCCGTGGCTGACCAATTCCAGAATCTGTTTCAGATCAATACCGCTGAGGGCTTCCTTGCCGGAAATCTGGGGAAGTTCCATTCCGGCATCCGTGACCAGCTGCACCAAGGCCAGAGGAAAATTGGCCCGAACCCTGTCCCCGGCGGCGGAATCCACCACAATCCGCAGAATCATGTCCTTGATATCCTTGCGCTGCTGCACCGGCTCCAGCTTCACGGCGGGCTGTACCTCCGTTTTCCCGGAGAGAAGTTCGTCTACGGTAACGCCCAGAATTTCCGCCAGCCGGGGAAGCAGGGAGATGTCCGGGCAGGTCTGGTCATTTTCCCATTTGCTCACAGCCTGGGGGCTGACTTCCAGCATCTGTGCCAGATCCTCCTGACGCAGTTCTTTCTGACGGCGCAGCATGGCAATCCGTTTTCCTAATGTTAATTCCATATGGAAATCTCCTTTCGCTCTTTTCTGAACACAGCATACCACTTCTGCGTCAAAAAGGGAATGGCCTGGATGTAGAATCCGGCGGTTTTTGCACAACCAACCGGAGAATATCCGCTCAACCGTTGGTTGTGCGGCGGCAATCCGGGGAGAAAACCGACAGATTGACGGGCAAAATCGCCCCGAAACAATTTGTTTACCATTCCGATGCAATTTGTTCTTTGGTTATTGATACCTTCGACATAATCTGCCGGTATTCTAAAGGCATGAAAGCAAGCGGAAGCCGTGAGCCGCAAGCTTTATCACATATATCATTTCCTTTCTCCCTCTCCTCTTTCGCAATCCTGTTGGGTAACCGCTGTCGCAGTGTACGACAGCGGTTACTTTTTTGCAAAAACACTGCTGGTTCTGCTGAAGTTTCTGCGATATAATGGGAAATAGAAAAAATCAAAAAAGATTTTATTTTTTGCGCAACCGACCATTCGCATTTTGCGTAAGTATAGGTGAAGGGCCTTACAAAGAAAAAAGGAGGTGTTTGTGTGGACGATCAAAGCATTGTGGATCTGTATTGGAAACGATCCGAAGATGCCATTGCGCAAACAGACAAGAAATACGGAAAGTACTGCTTCAGCATTGCTTACAATGTCCTGGCAAACAACGAAGATGCCGAGGAAAGTGTCAATGATACCTACATGAAAGCATGGAACAACCTGCCGCCCCAGCGGCCGACTGTGCTCATTACCTTCCTGGGCAGGATTACCCGCAATATCTCCATCAGCCGGTGGAGAGCCAGAAAAGCCGCAAAGCGGGGCGGCGGTGAAATCATACTTGCTTTGGATGAACTGGATGAATGTATTGCCAACGGGCAGAACGTGGAAGCAAAGTATATCTATGAGGAGACGGTCGGCACGTTCCGGCGTTTTCTGAACACCCTGCCGGATACCGAACGGGATGTATTTCTGCGCCGGTATTTCCTGCTGGACTCCATTGCTTCCATTGCGGAGGATTTTGATTTCTCCCAAAGCAAGGTCAAATCCATGCTCTACCGCACCCGGCTGAAGCTGCGGTCCAGGCTGGAAATGGAGGATTTGATATGACAAACCATGACTTGCTGGATGTGATCGGACAAGCCCAGGATAAGTATATCCTCAGCGCTATCCGCACCCGGAAACAGGCTGCTTCCGTACCTGCCAAAACCCGTCCAACCCGGGGGTTTCTCCGTAAAGTTCTGATTGCGGCAGCTATCCTGTCCCTGCTGATCTTGACTGCCTGTGCAGCGAAATATGTGGGTCAGCTCTTTGCCACCTATTTTCAGCAGGAGCATTTTGCGGAATTAAGCGACGGCCAGAGGAACTATATTGAGCAAAATGTTCAGCCTTCCGTTGCCCAACCCATTGTAACCGAGGCAGAGAATGGCTATTCCGTATCGGTGGGTTCTGCTCTGACGGATGGGAAAATCGCATACATTACCATAGACATCCGGGCACCGGAGGGGGTCAATCTGGAAGGCGGAGATATTCGGTTCCTGGAAAATCCTCTGCTCTTCCCGGAACCGGCAGAGGGCCTGGTGCTGGCGCCGGATGGTTCTTCCCCGGATGCCATGTGTGATTATGCAACCGTGGATGACGGAGACGGCCTTTCCAATACTGCCAGCGTTATGTTCAAAGTGAATCCCGTTTTGGAAAATGAGAATGTAATGCCCTTTGATGGTTCTATCCACTGGACTATGCATGCGGAAGGATTTGAAAAAGCTGTTTTTGATGCGGACAAAATGGATTTTGAATATACACCATTGGCCGAAGGAGTCTGGGAATTCGACTTAGACTTCCAGAGCATTGACACCCGGAAAGTGGAGTTCGTGGCGGAGCCTGTTTCCATTATCACGTCAGACTGGATTCAAGAGGAGTATGTACATGAGAACCAGATAACTTCCTTTGCCTTAAGCGGCCTGAGTTACTGGATGGAACTGGCCCAACCAGAAATCGATGGAGAAATGCAGGACGTTGGAGATGTGGTCATCGTTATGAAGGACGGGACAGAACAAACACTGCTTCGGCTTACTGCCCAGTCCAGTTCCATGGCAGCGCCCATCATCCTGGATGAGGTGGATTATATTCTCCTGTCCAACGGTGTGAAGCTGCAAGCACAGCAATAACAGAATCAGCAAAACTGCAAACGCATTTGCCCCGGCACCAGAAAATGGTGCCGGGGCGTATTCTGTCATAAAAGTTATTTACCCATCAGAGCGCTTCCCAAACTGCGTCCCACAAATGATAGAAGAAAGATTTCTCCTTTGGATATTCGTCAAAGCGCAAAGTACCGCCTAAGGTCTTTAGCAGGTTCAAAGTCCAGGCCCTGCCTTTCCGGCTTTCGCACAGCTGCAATAACCGAAGATCCTGCAGCCCTTCTTTCCAGACTTCGCCCCGAATGGACTCCCAGGCTGTCCCATCCGGTGCCGGGTAAACCAGGAAAGGATCTCCGGAAGGGAAGGCTTCTCCGGCGTCGGTTACCCGGAAGGGGTCAATGTGGGAAACCGAACGCTGGGAATTGTAGAAATTGAATCCCCAGTGCAGGAATCCTTCCATGTCATATTGATACAGCAGCACGCCCATGATCCGGTTTCTGGCGCTGGGCATGGCGATAAAGCGATTGGGAACCGTTTGCGCCTGCACGGTACAGTAGTAGGTCCACAGATTTTGGACCCCATGATCCACAAAGGTCTGGATATGGTCGTTGCATACCACCGGCTTTTCCACAATGCCTTCCTGGTACACCTGGTAACTGCTGAGGGCGTCCATGACGTGGCAGCCTTTCAGCAATGGGGCAACCGTGGCTTTGGCTGCTGCGTAGGTGGTTTTCTCCCAGTCGTGGGGTTCGTCCGAGATATGGAACCAGACGTGCTCCAATCCAATGAGCCGGTCCAGCTCTGCTTTCAGCTCCGGCAGAAAACGCTGGAGGAAGTTGGTATATTCCCCGCCCACGGCGGGTGTATGCCAGCCAAACCGTTTTTCCAGGCCCTTGCTGGTGTGCACCAGAATATTCGGCGCCGACACCGCTCCCCATTGGGAGAACAGGTGGGCAACTTCTATCTCGGTAATTCCGTACTTCCGGCACAGACCGACCCAACGCTGCAGCCGGGAAAAGTCAAAGGAATAGTTGTTTCCGTCCCAGAAAATATCCACCAACTGAACGGCGGTGCGCTCTCCGCCCTTTGCCGTATCCAGCGGCGGCGTAAAGACCGGGGTCAAAAGCATATTGATGCCGTGCTCTGCTGCACTTTCGATAAAGTTTTCGATAATCCGCCAATGTTCCGGACTGAACACCGAAATGCCATAATAATCTGCCAGACAGTCGGCGTGGAACCATTGGGTCTGATACAGCCGCTGCTTCGGAAGCTCCAAGGGGGAAACTTCTGCTTCCAGGGCAAACTGGGCCAGCAGATTCTGCTGATCATCCGTTGCCCGCAGCACAAACCGGTGCTGACCCACCGGCAGCATCCGGCAATCCAGGGTCAGCCAAAGGCTGCGCCACTGGGCAGGGATTGCCTTGAAGGAATCTTCCCAGCAGACAGGACGCAGCAGGTCCGGCAACAGCCCGGGCCGGGTTGTCAGGTAGTTGTCATCCCAAGTCCCGTGACAAGGATAGGCGCAGGGCACCAGTTCTGCCTGCTGCAGAAGCAATGCGCCAAGGTCGTTTCCCTGGCAATACAGCCGGAACAGCGTGGAAGTTTCGCCAAAGTCGTCATTTTCGCAGGTATATGCCAGCTGGCAGGACCAGCGCTGATTATGAAAAAGCTTGAGTTTTCTCTCCGGCATTTTTTCCGGAGCCTGCCAGGGCAGGACTTTTTCCAAGCTGTCTGTCAGAAGAAATTGAAAGCGTGTCATGGTTATCTCCTATTGCTGCCAATGATTGGCTTGAAACTTTACAAGAAGGAGGCAGAACGCTCCAAAACGGGGATACATTCTGCCTCCTGGGGTGGGTTACTTATTCAACAGGGTGTGATTCCAGGAAGGAAAGTGCCTGGTTGTGGAATTCTTCCTGCAGTTTTCTGACGCCTGCGGATTCCATCTTTGTCAGCAGTTTGGCAACGTCCGCTTCCGGATCGTCGGTGAAGCCCAGCTGCAGAAGCTTGTAGTCAGAGTTGTAAATTTCAGACAGAGCTGCGACCTCGTTTTTAACCTCGCTGTCATTAAAGACAAAGGTCAGATACCGTCCGCTGCGGGCCGTCTCTTTCCAGGTGCTGACCAGTTCATCCGCATTGGGAATACCGCCTTCAATGGTGCGCCAGAATGCGTCGTTGCGCACGCCCCAGTTGCAGTTGCTGTCGTAGCTGTAGTTGGTGCTGCCGGGCAGGGACTTCAGGCCATGCTCGCCAACTGCTTCCCAGTGCACGCCTTCAATGCCGTAGCAGAACAGGTTGTGGCAGATTTCGTCGTTGCGCAGGTAATCCAGAGCCATCAGTGCCCGTTCCGGATTCTTGGACTTGGAGAAGATGCTCATGCCGTTGGCCAGATAGGGCTGGATGGTTGCCGGTGCGCCGTTCATGGCGTCAAAGACCTGGACGTTCCATTCGGGATGCTCTGCCTGCAGCGTAGCGTACAGGCTCTTGACCAGAATGGGCAGAATCAGCGAGATGATGCTGTTGTGGAAATGCAGATACTTGGTGTTGAAAATATACCAGGGAACCAGGCCGCCGCCAAAAATGGAGGTAAAGTAGAAGAAAAAGGATACCTGGTTTCGGTAACGGAAGCTCTTGCTGGACAGCACATATGCCGCCATACTGGTCAGAAACAGACCAAGGAAAGTTCCCGTAAAGGTCACGAATATGGTAACTGCGTAGGCCTGGAGCAGTTCACCGGGAATTTTGAACAATGTGGTGTAGGCATCCAGGGAGAAGGTTTCCGGAATCAGCTGGTAGCCATGGGTCAAAATTGACGTCTGGTCGGAGAAAGAGCCGCTGAGTACCAGCAGGAAGGGAAGCAGACAGCATACCGCCAGAATGCCTAAAATGACATACGCAATAATATTGAATACCACCCGATCTTTGCTGATGGGTTTTGCGTGGGAAATGGGGCCTTTTTTCATAATGCATTCTCCTTTCCGTCCGCAAGATCAGAATAACGCATAATCCGGGTCTGCTTTTTTCACCAGCTTGTTGGCAAGCAATACCAGCAGAAACAGAATGATAATGGTAGGACGGATACCGGGCAGGGTGATGTAACGAATTTTCTGCCACATGGTTGCCCCATCCAGATCCGCTGCTTCGTACAGACTGGAATCGATATTGGATATGCTGGCCAGGTACATAACCGTGCCGTATCCCACATTCTTGAAGGCACTGACGCCAATCAGTATGAAGGGCCAGACACCTTTGTTAGAGTACACATCGATGGGTTCTAAGCCGATGGACTTGAGGAAGGTATTCACAGCGCCAAATTCAAAGTTGAACATGTTGTACACAAAGGCGCCAACCACAACCCAGGAGATAAAATAGGGAAAGAACATCACCGACTGGGTAATGCGCTTGAACCACTTTCCGGTCAGCTCGGACAGGAGAACGGCGCAGGTAATCTGCAAAACCGTGTTGACCAACAGAAAGGCCAGATTATACAAGATGGTATTTCTGGTGACACTGAACGCTTTGTCCGACTGGAAAAAGTAGGTAAAATTCTTGAACCACACCCAAGGGCTGCCGAAGATACCATCGTGGTAGTTATACTCCTTGAACGCAAGGACAATGCCGGCCATGGGGATATAACACATCAGAATCACGACAATGGCGGCCGGGAGAATCATGAGCCATTTCATCCAGTTCTCCCGGAGATCTTTGCGCAAAAGGCTCTGCCGCTTCTTCATGAAGTTCCGCTCCTTTCTGATTGGTAGTCGTTGTTTCTGCCTTAATGGTAACAAACGGCAGAGGAAAAAACAACGGGAGCCGATTATGATTGGAGGGAAAGATTATGTTGCTTTGACTGATTTTTGTTATTTGTATCAAAATCCATTGCACTATTGAAAAAAAGCTGTATATTATAGATAGAACCTTTGGCAGATAGGGGGATGACGGCATGAACATTTCGGTTCTTTTGGTAGATGACGAGAAAATGCCAAGAGAAGTGCTCAAACAATACATAGACTGGAAAGCCTTGAAAATCGCCTCTGTGGAAGATGCGGAGGATGCAGAGCAGGCGCTGGAAATGGCCCGGAAGCATCGACCGGATATTGTAATCAGCGATATGAAAATGCCCCGTATGAACGGCCTGGAACTGGCGGGGAAGATTCGGCAGATGTATCCGGAGTGTCAGTTTGTTTTTCTCAGCGGATATACGGACAAAGAGTATCTCAAAGGTGCCATCAAGCTGAAAGCAGCCAGCTATGTGGAAAAGCCTATTGATTTGCAGGAAATTACATCGGTGCTGAAAGAAATTGTCCAGGAGCTTCAAACCAACGCAAAGCCGGACCCGCAGCTGCTGTTCTACCGGGGGAAAACGGCGACTTTTCTTACCCATCCAATGGGAAGGAATATGTGTATGAAAAGGCAATGTTTGTTATGCTGGCAAATCTGATCCGGCATAAGCGCCGTCAGGAAGCCATGGCGCTGTTTGAACGGATTTATCGGGAGATTGCCCAGTGCGAAGCCACGCCGCCGGAGGTTGTACGCAATCTTTACTGCCAGATTGTGTTTTGCCTGCTGTCAGCGGCGGAAAGCCGACAGGTCACCGGTGTTACCGCACAGGGGGATTACCTGTTGTATACGGCGGCAAAGCAGCAGACATTGGCCCAGCTGTGGGAAGCCCTGGGCAAAGCAATGCAGGAATATTTTCAGGCCACGGAGCGAAACTGCCAGGACATTGTCACCCGGGTGGATGCCTACCTTGCTGGCCATTACAGCGACAGTGCGCTGACCGTACAGAATGTTGCCGCCGGCCTGGGGTTTGTGCATACTTATCTGTGCAGCGCCTATAAAAAGCATGCAGGAATTACCATCAATCAGAAATTGACCCAGCTGCGTATGGAACGGGCAAAACAGCTTCTGGCAGACCCTTCCCGGAAACTTTATATGGTGGCTCATGAGGTGGGATATACCGACGGAAAGTATTTTGTCAAGCTGTTTACCAAGGAAGTGGGCCTTTCGCCGAAACTGTACCGGGAGAATATGATTTGCTATGAAGAATAAGTTACGGTCCTTGGGACGTTCGCTGCTGCTGGACGGGAAACTGCGCAGCAAGCTGGTGTGGATTTATTTTCTGCTTTTGCTGCTGCCCTTAGGGGTATTTACCATGTATGCCTTCCGCCGGATCAATACAGTGATTGAGAAGCAAACCTTTTCCTCTGCCCAGAAAGCCTTTGTGGACACCCAAACGGCGGTGGATGATTTGTTTGACCGGCTGTCCCAGGTGATGGACATTCTGGCCATGGACCCCAACGTCTATGAACTGGCAGGCAGCAGCCTGGAAAACAGCACCTATATTCAGCGCTTGCAGGACAGCAATCAACTGACCATGACCTTTCACTATCTGCGCTCACTATCCGGCGTAGACCGGATTCGGGTGTATGTGAACAATGACTATCTTTATACCAACGCTTCGGATATCGTGGATCTGAAATCTGTGGAAGATCGGCAGTGGCTGAAAGCCTTCTCCCCGGAAGCGCCTGCACGGTGGTTCGCTCCCGGAGATTTTTCGGATGAACCTCTGGAAAGCGACCGATGCTACAGCCTGATGCGTGTGATCTACGACCCCAGCCATGTGCTGCAGCCTTTGGCGATTCTGCGGGTGGACATCGCAGCGGACCGGGTAGAGGAAGCTGTGGGGCGCAGTACCATTACAGAAAACGGCATGGTCTTTCTGCTGCATGACAACCGCATCCTGACCAGCTCCTCTGAGGCGGAGTTGCCATCGGATTTTTGGGAAAATATTGAGGTAGACCGGCAGTTGCCGGGGGGATGGAGGGATTTGAAAACCCAGTGGGGAACATTTCACACCCAGTATATATCCCTGGGCAATTCCGGGTGGATTCTGGGAGCGGCTTTGCCCCATGACGATATTTTCCGTGTCAGCCGGGAGCTGCAGATGGAGCTTTTGGCCGTTGTGGTAATGCTTGCCCTGGCAGCCTATGTGCTGGCCTATCTCATCAGCCGCTCCATTCTGCGCCGGCTTCTGCGGCTGAATGATACCATGCACGCAGTGGAACAGGGCAATATTTCCATCCGCCTGGAACCGGTGGGAGAGGATGAAATCGGACAGCTGATGCAGAGCTTCAGCAACATGATGAACCGCATCGACACCTTAATGGACGAGAAGCTGGCCCAGGGCCAGCAGATCAAGGCCCTGGAGCTGAAAGCCCTCCAGGCCCAGATCAATCCCCACTTTCTGTACAACTCTCTGGACCTGATTAACTGTACCGCCATTGTCCACAATGTCCCCCAGATCAGCACCATGGTCAACGCCTTGGCGCAATTTTACCGCTTGTCTCTCAGCCGGGGGCGGGAAGTCATACCGCTGTCAGACGAATTGCGGCATGCCAGACTGTATGTGCAAATTCAGAATATGCGTTTTGAGAATCGCGTCCATGTCCAGTGGGATATCGAACAGGAGACGCTGCCGTATCCTATCATCAAAATTGTGCTGCAGCCAATTATAGAAAATGCCATTATTCACGGCATTTTTGAAAAGCCGGACAAAACCGGGTCTCTTTCCATTTCCACCCGGCATTTGGGAGAAACCATTCGCATCACCGTGGAAGATGACGGTGTGGGTATGGACCCTGCGACGCTGGAAGCCAACTTCGGTGCAGCCCATTCTGGTGCTGATACCCAAGGCGGCTATGGCGTGCGCAATATCAACGAGCGGCTTCATCTGGCATATGGGGCATCGTATGGACTGCAATGTGAAAGTACGCCTGGAAAAGGAACCAAGGTAACCATTACCATCCCTTGTCAATAATTGCCATGCGCAAATGGAACATAAGCTGTAAGAAGATCCAGATAAGAAGGAAACTGCGGTACCATTCTGCGTTTGCGGGACAGACTGTAGGATTTCCTGAGAAAACCTGATTTGTAGTGATCCAGAGTTTCCTTGGAAAACGTTAGACAGATTTTTCAGAATCAGCGCGGAAATTTTCTTGCATGAACGTTTGATAATTGCGGAAAATAGATGCAATTTGCTGGGCATCCCGACTGAAATATCCATGAATTCTTACGAAAAACAGCACTTCATGGAGCATGCTTCCGGGAAATGGAAAGTCGGAATGCTCTCCGGAGAGATACTTGGAAAGCGGTTCGGAGAAATAGGCTTGAATGAATATCCATTCTTTTTGCAATACAGGGTGGCAAAGCGAACCGGTTGTTTCAAAATGCAGGGCACTGCAAAGATTTTCATAGTATTCGGATAGAAGGGATAAAACCGAAGAAACGGTCGTATGCTTTTCCTTGTTGTAAATGGGATCCCAACACCAATCACGAATGGAACCAAAGTACGTTTCACAAAGTGCAACAAGTTTATCTGCGGGGGAGGGCTCGTCCTGCTGCGACGGGATAAGCAAAAGAGCATTGTCGAAGATTTTGCGTAATTCCGGGAGGAGCAGACTGTTATAATCATATATATTTTCCTCTGCAATACCATCGTGATATCGTTTGATATAATTTTGCATAAAGTTCGTGCAAGGATCTTTGGTATCTACCGGAATTATATTTTTCGGGTTGAAGGAACCTCGGCAAAGACCAATGCGTTGAAGGTATGGCCGGTAGGTATGGAAGGTCAGGTTGAGTGCCGTTCTACGAAGAAATTCTTCTGAATATGTCTTTCGGATGCGGCTCAAGTATTCTGCAAG
>CALXDU010000060.1 GCA_944387145.1 uncultured Oscillospiraceae bacterium
TCCACAATACCGGTAGAAGCCAGGGGCTTTCCGTCCAGTCCGCAGATGCCTTCGCTGACGGTAACCAGCAGGCCCTTTCCCTTGGCCCAGGCAGATTCAATATCCCGGAGCATCTTCTCTTCATCCACCAGGACTTCTGGCAGGTAGGTCAGCACTTCACAGTTGGTGGCCCGGGCCGCCAGGGCGGAGGCAGCGGTAACCCAGCCGGCATTGCGGCCCATCAGTTCCAGTACCACCACATGGATGGGCAGGCCCGATGCATCCAGTGCCAGCTCACAGGCCGCTTCCGCAGCATACCGGCCGGCAGAACCAAAACCGGGGCAATGATCAGTAATATCCAAGTCATTGTCCATGGTCTTGGGGATACCGATGACCTTCAGATCCAGCCCCTCTGCCTGAGCCAGCTTGCTGACCTTGTTGCAGGTGTCCATGGAGTCGTTGCCGCCGTTATAGAAGAAGCAGCCAATGTTGAATTTTTTCAGGGTTTCGATTACCGTGGGATAATCTGCATCGGTAAGTTTGCGGCGGCAGGAACCAATGGCGGAAGCGGGGGTATGGGCCAGCTTGGCAATGGTGCCAGCAGGAACCTGGGTCAGGTCAATCAGGTCCCCTTTCAGAATCCCTTCCGCACCGAACCGGGCAGCATAAATCTTGTCCACTTTGCCGCTGGCCCGGGCGGCTTCCACCACACCCTGAAGACTGGTGTTGATGACGGCGGTAGGGCCGCCGCCGTGGGCTACCAAAATGTTCACACCCATGATGTTTCTCCTCAGATACCGGCCTTGCGGTAACGCTCAGCCATTTCGTCCAGGGTCACCTGCTCTACCAGCGGGGCCTTGCCTACGGAGTCAAACTCCACAATCAGGGTGCCGACAACTTCCTTGACGCCCTTTTCAATGCAGGCAACAATCTTTGCCACAGCCTCATTAGGGACGGTGCCGTACATAACGGTATCCATAATGGGAGGCAGGAACGCTCTGGGGTCGAAAGCCGAAGGTTTTTCCAACAGCAGCTTGTAAATCTGATCCACCACAGGCTCATCCCGCATGGCAGGCTCGTCCCGGAACAGTTCCCGTAGATTCCGGGTCACTGCCAGACGGATGTCGGTGTCTACGTTGATCTTGGCAATGCCCAGCCGGGAAACTTCCTTCAGCTGATCCTTTGCAATGCCATAGGCGTTGTGAATATCGCCGCCCAGTTCGTTGATTTCTTTGACAATGTACTGCGGCACCGTGGAAGAACCATGGCTGACCAGAGCGCAGAAAATGTTTTCGTGCCGGAGGATTTCCTTGATGGCAATGGCGATTTCCTTGCGGATAATGGTATCTTTGCCCTTGTTGGCACCGTGCTGGGTTCCGTAGGAAATGGCCAGGGCATCCACGCCGGTTTTCTTGATAAAGTCATAGGCGGTCAAAGGGTTGGTATAGGTAGAGGTGGCGCTGAACACATGATCCTCTACACCTGCCAGCACACCCAGCTCGCCTTCGACCGTAACGCCTCTTTCGTGGGCCAGCTTCACCACTTCCCGGGTCAAAGCCACATTGTCTTCATAAGGAAGGCTGGAACCGTCGATCATCACGGAGGTGTAGCCGCCGTCCATGGCCGCCACGCAGGAGTCGATGTTCTTGCCATGGTCCAAATGCAATGCAATGGGGATGGGACTGTTCTGGCCGTACTTCTTTACCGCATTGGCAATGTTGTTGGCGCCAATTTTCTTGTCTTCCAGGGTACCGTTGGCAAAATCCGCACGGCCTCCCATAAAGGCATTGGCCAAATCCGCACCCTGAATAATGGCAGCGGAACGGAACATCTCGTGAACTTCGATCACAGCTTTTGCCTGGGCAACCGCATTGACGTTGAAAGCGCCCTGGGCGTAGTTATACTTCTCTGTTGCCTCCAGAATGGCTCGCATTGGTACTAACATGGCAATTCTCCTTATTTATTTTGTAATTTAGGGGTTGTTTTCTTAAAAGGGCTGCTTTGCAGCATTGGCGTTGACGTAAATCATAGCGTCCGGATGGTTTTGCAGCAAGGATGCGGGGAAATGGGCGGTGACTTCTCCATAGGCGGCCTGCCGCACCACAGAACGATGCCAATCCCGGAACACACCCAGGCGAATCTTCCTGGCTCCCAGAATCTGGGCCATGCCGATGGTCACGCACTTTTTAGGCATGGCATCGATAGCGCCGTTCAGATCGCCAATGGCATTCGACGTCCGGGTCTCCCGGCTGATGGACAGCACCCTGGTTTGCAGCTGAGCAAACTCCTCTGCCGTCAGTTCGTCCTGGGCTTCGTTAAAGGCCAGGTGGCCATTGATGCCAATGCCGCCGAAGGCAATGTCCACGCCCCCCAGCTGCTCGATCACCCGGCGGATATGATCCGGGTCTTTGGGATCGGGAAAAATTCTCTGTTCTTCCGGCATCAGCAGCTCCGGGTCAATCTGAGAATACACCGTGCGGTACATGAAACCGTGGAAGGACAGGGGGCTTTCAAAGTCAATATAGCTTTCGTCATCGTTCAGGTACTCGTCCATATTGATAAACCAGCAATTTTTCAGACTGACCCGGTCCCGGTTTACCAGGCGGACGAAAATGGGGTACTGGCCCACAGGTCCCACCGGGCAAATGAAAACGGTGGTTTTTCCTTCTGCGTTGTGCTGTTTGATGGTGTTGACCATTTCCAGCGCCATTTCGTAGAAGACTTCTCCGGAATCTCCCAATTTTAGGAGTGGGATCTTTCCATTCTTTCCCAGGTCCTCAGCAGAAATCTGATAGTAATGATTCATAATTAGCACACTCCTAAATTTGATAAATATGGTTGAACGTTACGCAAAAGCATGAATGACACATTTCAAAATAGCCAGAGCCGCACTGCCAAGGGCGCCGTCGGTTGGCTCGCTGCGCAGGAAGCCAACCGAGCCAAGACGGTAATTGTTGCCTGTGAAATCGAACTCTTTTTTCACCATTTCCAGGAAATCCTCCTGAATTTCCTGGCAGTTAAACAGCCGCCCATGGAGGAAAATGGTACCCGGGTTCATTAAGACAGCCACATTCAGCGTGGCAATGCACAGATATTCCAACGCCTGCATCATAATCTGGCGGATTGAAGGCTCTCCCAGAGCATAGGCCTGGGCAATATGCTCAATGGTCAGCTGCTCAGCACTGGGAGCCAGGGAGTGCAGCAGGGAATTTTCATCAATTTGGTAGAGCATACCGGCTTTTTCCAGCAGCGCTGTTTCGGAGGCTACCGTTTCCAGACAGCCCCGCTTGCCGCATTCGCAGCGCTTGCCCCCCAGTACTGCAATGGTATGCCCGATTTCTCCGGAGCCATAGGTAGTCCCGATGTACAGCCCATCTTCCGTAACGTTGGCGCAGTACATACCCCGGCCCACATGAAACAGAGCGAAGGTAGAGGGCGTATGCTCCCCATGATGCAGATATTGTCTGGCAGCCATACAGCGGATATTGTTTTCAAACACCACCGGGCAGGAAAAGGCCTGGCGAATCTTCTGTCCGTCAAAATTGCGCCATTTTTCGTTGGTGGTGACCAGATAATGCTCCTCCACATCCATGTGTCCGGGAACACCGATGCCGATTCCCAGCAGCTTGTTCTGCGGCAGCGCCAGGCAATCCAGACACTTTTGAATATTCTCAACTACCAGCTCGGTGATGGCTTCTCCCACGGCAGGGCTATAGGGGATACTGGCCGAATACAGCAGATTTCCCGCCATATCTGCGGCGCAGGTTGTCAAAGAAGTAAAGGTAAACTCCACCCCGACGGTATAGCCGTAGGCGGCGTTAATTCCCAACGCAATCCGGCTTCTGCCGATGGTACCCCGGTCTTCTTCAATTTGGCCCAGCTCCAGAATCAGGCCCTCTTTGCACATGGCGGCTACGGTTGTGGTCACGGTAGCCGGGGTGATGCCGGTAATATCGCTGATGTCTTTACGGGAAATACCCGGGTGGCGGTACAGGCACTCCAAAATGCGGTCTTGATTGGATGCTTTGTTGACTTTTGCTTTGTACATAAGAATGTTTCTCCATTTTGCTCAGAGTTTGGAAAAACCGGTATATTTTGTGCTGACTTCAATCACACGGTATACATCCAAATATGGCTGATATTCCAGCTCATGTTCCCACATGTATTCACACAACTCCCGGAAATATTGGTCAGCTGCCCCCTGATTTCCCTGGCACAATTCCCCCAAAGCGTAAGACAGGAGAATGCAGTAGCGCCCATGGAATTTCAGCAGCTCCCACTGCCGTTCAAATCTGGGGTTGTGGGGGTGAAGTTCATCCATATCCATCAGGAAGGCCAGGGCAGTCTCGGCGATTTGATGGAACTGGGTCTTTTTCTCAGGCTGCTTTCTGGGGCCATGTCCGTTTACATAGTCCGTATCGCTCAAATCTGACAGCTGCTGCAGGTATTCTATCACAGTCTCGTAGCCTTCTCCATACTGGGCTGCGAAGAATGTTCGCTTCAGGTCCTCATACGAAAGGCTCAGGTCAAACAGTGCCTGTCCCATTACAAAGTTGGGGAAGGCCGTAGGCGTCATGGCCCGCAGTTCCTGGCAGCTCATATAACCATTTGTCCCCAAATTCTTCAGGGTGTGGATATCCTCATAGATTACTTTGGCAATTTTCATGTAACCAAAGTCGCCGTAATGGGCCCTGCCCAGGGGATAGTCATAGAAAAAGCTGTCTCCGGCGAAACAAGCTTTCCAGGAAGCATAGTGGGCCAGATTCTCCTCCACCGTCTGAGGCAGCCGGAAATGGTTGCGCACATAGGGCTGGATTCCAGCGGGAATCGCCTGTCTGGGATAGGATTTTTCAAAGGTGCGGCTGATGGGGGCAAACATCAGGCAGAAGCGCTCAGGATGCTCCAGCCGTTCCTTTATGGGGGCATAGAGCAGCTCCTGGTACAGCAAAAAAACAATTTTTGTGGAAAGTCCTTCCCGGGTCAGCGCCCGATCCAGTTCGTTGAGAATCTGAACGTACTGATCCGACAGCGTTGTCTGCACACATTGTTCGCATTCACACACATTATTCGGCTCATCCGCCAGCCAGAAGTGGAGGTACTCCACCTGGGGGTTTTCCCGGGCATAGGCAAGAATCTGCTGAATCAGGGCTTGCCGGGCTGCCTGATTGGCGTAACAGAGGTTGGTATTGGTGGGAATTCCCCCGAACAGCTGCCGCTTGCCATGGATCTGAGCAACCATCTGCCGGACATCCGGCGTGAGGGAATCGTCCTCCACATGCCAGCCGGTGTTGGCATATCCCAAAGCTTCCGCCGTCCAGCCGTGGCCGACCCGATGGTCTTCCAAGCCACGCAGGGTTATGGCCTGGGTAATCTGCTCCGTGAAGCCATCCATCTGCTCTTTCGTAAGGGACTGACAGGGCAGCGTGGGATTGAAAATATGTTGGTACCAGCGTTCAAAAAACACATTCGGCTGCTTGAACTGAAGGAAGAAGGCATTGTAGCCGTTTTTGGGCAGCCAGTCAATAAAATCCAGCACATTTTCCAGTGCGTCCGCCCCTTCAATGCAAACCCCTCGATGCCGTAAAGCCGGAACTTTCTCTGTAACCGTACGATAGATCTCTTCCAGGGCTGAAAGCTGGGGCACAAACGTCCCCCCATCTCCCGGACGGCAGAATACGAAGCCAATGGCACGCAGGTAGTCATATACCCCCAGTAAGATGCTGCGGGGTGTTGCGCCGGTTATCCATCCTCCTGCATTTGTAAAGGAATAAGAAAATCTGTCTGCCGCCTGTTCCGATTTGTCATCCAGGCCCAGAACTACCGGATACTCCGCAAACACAATGGGCAGCATCTGCAAATGGCGAACCAGCTCCTCACCGGCAAATCCCATGGTCGGATGCTGCTGAGACGGCTCGATGATGATGCGTACCATAAGGTTCCCTCCGTGCAGTTATTTAATTTTATTCTATAATTAAAACGGCAAAAGGTCAACCACTATGCCTCCGTGATTGTGCCTGAATTTGACAATTACCTTTTGTAGTAATTACACGAAGTTGTGTGTTTTGCACTTTTTCGTCTTGCAATCTCCCCTACTCTCTGTTATGCTTGAATAAAAGTTCGGCTGCTCGCAAAATTTGATTATAATTTATAATTAAAAGAAATGCTCTTGCGTACCGGCAGGACTGCTACTTTGTACTTCGATGGAGGCGTAGAAATTATGGTAAAAAAGAAGAAAGGGATTGTCATCAGCGATAAAGTCTGGCTTCTGATTTCCCTTTGTGTAGCGCTAGCCCTGTGGTACGGGCTGTCCCTTGGAGAAAAAACCAGCCGCAGCTTCCCCTTTATCGATCAGGTCGTCCCCGCTGTGGGTACCATGATCGACAGAGGCGCATTCTGGAAAGACATTCAAAGCAGCTTAACCTGCGTTTCCCTGGGCTTTGGCCTTGGCTTCATCACCTCGCTGCCCATCGCCTTCCTGATGGCCTGGTACATGCCGATTCAGAAGATCATCGAACCCTGGATCAACTTCGTGCGCAACATTCCCGCACTGGGCTATGCTCCCCTGCTGGTCCTGACCTTCGGTGTCGGACAGAAGCCCGCAGTAATCCTGATTTGGATCTGCACCTTCATGACCATGAGCATCACCATCTACCAGGGCATCAAGAATATCGATACCACCATCATCAAAGCAGCAAGAGTATTGGGTGCCAATGACTTTGATATTTTTATCAAGATCATCTGCCCCGCAACCGTCCCGTTTATCATTACCGCCGTCCGTCTGGGACTGAGCGCAGCACTGACCACCCTGCTGGCAGCGGAATCCACCGGTGCCCAGGCCGGTATCGGTATGCGGATTCGTTCCCTGGCGAACTCCTTCGACTCTCCTCCCATGCTGATGTATATCATTCTGCTGGGCATTATCGGTTTGCTGTTGGTGAAAGTCGTTGACATTATTGAAAGGAAGTTGACAGGATGGCAGGAGAAAATTTGATTAAGCTGAAAATTGACAACGTATACAAAGAATACGTTGGCCGCAAAGGCAAAACCGTTGCACTCAACGGCGTCAGCCTGGATATCAAGGAAAATGAATTTATCTGCGTAGTCGGCCCCTCCGGCTGCGGCAAGTCCACCTTGCTGAACATCATCGCTGGCCTGCTGGAGCCTACCAGCGGCAGTGTGTACCTGGACGGCAAAAAGATCGAGGGAACCGGCGTGGAGCGAGGCGTGGTGTTCCAGGGATATGCTCTGTTCCCCTGGAGAACCGTGCTGAAAAACGTTATGTTCGGCCTGGAGATCAAGAAGGTGCCCAAGGCCCAGGCGGAGGAAATTGCCCGCAAGTACATAAAGGCAGTCGGTCTGGAAGGCTTTGAACACGCCTATCCCAAGGAACTGTCCGGCGGTATGCGGCAGCGTGTGGCCATTGCCCGTGCCTATGCGGTAGATCCGGAAGTGCTGCTGCTGGACGAGCCTTTCGGCGCACTGGATGCCCAGACCCGTGTGCAGCTGCAAACCGAATTGCTGAACACCTGGGAAAACGATCAGAAGACCTGTTTCTTCATCACCCACGACGTGGACGAGGCCATCATCCTGGCACAGCGGGTTATCATTATGAGCGCCCGCCCCGGCCGCATCAAGAAGATTGTGGATATCGACATTCCCTACCCCAGAACCCAGGCCACCAAAACCGATCCCAGATTCCTGGAACTGAAAACCGAGATCTGGAACGAGGTTTACCAGGAGTTCCTGGAAGTCCGTAAGTAATCTGCCGAGGAAATCGGTAAAATAAACGCCATTTTAGAAATTGGAGGAAACAAAAATGAAGAAGCTTGTTACCCTGCTCCTGGCGCTTTGCATGGTAGTTTCTCTGGCTGCCTGCGGAAGCTCTGCTCCTGCATCCACCGAAGCCCCCAAGACCGAAACCACTGCCGCAAACGCCGCCGCTACCGAAGCGGCAGAAGCGCCTGTGGAAACCGTAAAGCTGAACGTGGCTTACATGCCCAACTATGCCTCCCTGTGGTCTGTTCTGACCGCCATCGACAAGGGCTATTTCGCCGAAGAAGGCCTGGAAATCACCCTGTGGGAGTTTGCTGACGGTCCTTCTGAAATCGCCGCTATGGAAGGCGGCAGCATCGATCTGGCTTACATCGGCCACGGCGCCCACAAGCTGTGCATCAATGGCCAGGCTCAGATCTTTATGCCCTCCTCTGTCCACAACACCGACCGGATCATCGTTCTGCCCTCCTCCGGCGTTGACTCTGTTGAAAACATCGCCAACCTGGCCGGAAAGAAGGTTGCTTACAACGGCGGTTCCTCTTCCGAAACTGCTTTGACCGGCGCTCTGAACGCTGCTGGCCTGACTATGGAAGACATCGAGCCTTACGAAATGGATGCTACCAACATGGTTGCCGCCATGATGTCTGGCAGTGTGGATGCCTGCACCGCATGGAACCCCTACTCCGTCCAGATTATGCAGAACTGCGAAGGCGCTCTGGAGCTGGAGTTTGCTACTGACTCTGTGAACCTGTCCAGCTGGATCTGCCTGCCCAGCTACGCAGAAGAAAACCACGACATCCTGGTTCGCTTCTCCCGGGCACTGCTCAAGGGCATGGAGTTTGCCGCTCAGGAAGAGAACTGGCCCTATGTCGTGGAGCTGTATGCCGAGCGCTGCGCAAAGGACCCTGTGGCCTGTGAAGTGGAAACTGGCGACGCCACCTGGTTCTCCGCCGAAAACGTGAAGGCTTACCTGGCCGACGGCACCTTCGAGGATCTGTATACTCGTCAACAGGAAATGTTCATCGAAAGCGGCGCTGTTGAGGGCGAAGTTGCTCTGGATCAGTACATGCTCTTCGACGTAATGAGCGAGGCTCTGGGCTAAACCCCTTTTCCGGAATTCCAACAATTTAAAATCTACCTGCAAAACAGGGGCCGCTTGCACTGCAGGCGACCCCTGTTTTCTCCAAGAAAGGACGAAAAATGGACTTTTATATTGTAAATGCCCAGGTATACCACAAACGGCAGTTTCAATCTCTGGCAATTCATGTAAAAAACGGGAAGCTGCGGCTTTGTTCTGGAAGCGAAGTTCCCCAGGGTGCAGTCTGTGTGGATGCCAGGGGGCAAAAGGTAGTTCCTGGATTTATTGACATTCACACCCACGGTGCCGTTGGCGTGGATGTAAACGGCGCAGCCACCGAGGATCTGAAAAAAATCGGGCGCTTCTTTGCTTCCAATGGCACCACCGCCTGGCTTGGCTCTGTGCTTACCGATACCGTGGAACAAACCGAGTGGTGCATTCGGCAGTTCCAGGACTATGAGAATGCCGACACAGCAGAGGCAGCCGAGCTTCTGGGTGTCCACTTGGAAGGCCCCTTCCTGGCAAAGGAGTACAAAGGCGCCATGCCGGAACATCTGCTTCAGGAGGGCAATACCGAACTTCTGCAGCATTATCAGCAGCTGGCCCAGGGACGCATCCGGTATTTGACCGTATCTCCGGAAGTTCCCGGTGTCAATGAAATGATTCCGGAAGCCAAAAAGCTGGGCATCCGGGTAGGCATAGGCCATTCCGGCGCCACCTATCAGCAGGCAATGGATGCAATCGAAAAGGGAGCCGATCTCTGCACACATACCTTCAACGCCATGCGGCTGTTCCATCAGCATGAGCCTGCCATTATGGGCGCAGTGCTGGAATCGGATGTCTACTGCGAGATGATCTGCGACGGCCTGCATTTGGTGCCAGGCAGTGTCCGGCTGCTGGACAAGGTCAAGGGTATGGATCGGCTGATTGCCATAACCGACTCCATTATGGCCGCCGGTCTTCCGGATGGAAATTACCATCTGGGCGTCAACGATGTGGTTGTCAAAGACGGTGATGCAAAACTTGCCAGTAACGGCGTTCGGGCAGGAAGCACACTGACCCAGAATCGGGCGCTGAAGAACCTGATGTCCTTCACCGGGAAAACGCTGGAAGAGGTACTGCCTGCTTTGACAGAAAACCCAGCAAAGCTGTTAGGGCTGGAATCCCGGATTGGATTCATCCAAGACGGTGCGGATGCGGATCTTGTTTTCCTGGACGATTCCAACAACGTTTGTCATGTATATCTGAAAGGGAACCAAATTTTCTGAACACGCGAAAGTCTCGTATTTGTTCCTATTTTTAATCCTTTTGGATTTTTAATTCTTCTAGCGTCATCTGTCCACCGGATTTTGTCACTCGGATAGAGAAATCTCTGGCCTTGGATGAGATCAAGTGTGTCAGGTCATGCATATTGGATCTTACGATGACGAGCCTGCCGTTGTGGCCGCTATGGAGTAATATCTGGAGAAAACGGCTACAGAAACGATTTATGCAGCAAAACAAAATTGACCCGCTCCACAAGAATGTCAAGGCAGCTTTGTGTTTTGAAGATTCCAATACCTACAACTATGACCCGCGGAGCTTTTTTCGGGAATCGATACCCATAAGAAAGCCGATGGGTTGATATTCTGTCCCGAAAAAACTGAATTGGCCATAGAAAAAGCGGGGTAAAACGACGGAGAAATCCCCAGGAATTTCCTCCAGTATCAGCAGGCAGCGCTGCTGACTGTCCGAACCTCGCCGGATGTTTTTACAGTGATACTGGGAACCCATGACCTTCTACGAGGGGTCACTGTCCAGGAAACCGCATCCCGGATGGAAAAATTTCTGTGGCACATGCAATCCAATCGCGCCCATATTCTGCTCATCGCCCCACCTCCTATGCAGCCTGTCACTTGGGTAGCAGAGCAAGCCCTTTTGGAAGAATCCGAAAGCTGGCAGAGCAGTACCATCGTTTAGCCCGTAATCTATATATTTCTTTCACAGATGCTAGGCAGTGGGACATATCTCTGGCCTTTGATGGTGTCCATTTCACAGAAGCAGGGCACCGCACCTTTACCAAGGGACTCTGGCAATACCTGATGGCATACGTAAGACCAGGAACCAACAACTGCTAGTGAGATGTTTACAAAAAACGGAGCTGAGAGGTTTTGTCTCTCAGCTCCGTAAAATATATCGCTATCAACAAAGATAAGGTTTTCACTGGATGCCGGTATTGGATGATTCCTGGGAATCCTCCTTCGAGAAGATTTTCTGCATGATGTGTGCGCCGTAAAACAGGCCGTCACGAAATGCCTTATGTTCATAGGCAGTACATAGGCGGCAGCAAAGGGTAAAGACGGCGTTGTTATCGTCCAAGGGCAAGGTTTTTAAAAGGCTCTCCAGCTCTTTGAAACCCTCCTTGATTTCCGGCGGATCGGATTCATGGGATTCCCAATAGACCTGATAGATCTGATCCAGAACCGTTTCTCCATCACTGCTTTGGGGAGCTTGCTGGACAGCACCAGGGAGTAGAGGCCGCTCTCGTTGATGAGCGTGATGGCGGTTCCGTTGA
>CALXDU010000061.1 GCA_944387145.1 uncultured Oscillospiraceae bacterium
CCGTAGCCGTAACGGTTGCAGGCAGCGTTGGTGCCGCCGCCGCCGCCGGAGAAGCCCAGCTTGGTGTAGCCGTCCATAACAGCAGCGTAACCGGCCAGGTAGCCGCACTGCTCTTCCTGGAAGGCGATACCGGCAACATTGTCTCTGCCCATAGCCCAGCCGTCAATGAAGACGAACTTGACTTCGGGGAAGTCCTCAGCGGCCTTCTCCAGAGCAGGACCCTGCATAAAGCCGGCGCAGACGATGACCTTGGCGCCGTTGTCGGCAGCCAGCTTCATGGCATCGTAACGATCGTCGTCGGTGGCTTCGTTGCCGCCGGCGGGCTGATAGTACTTGTAGGACTTGCCAGCGGCGTCAGCGTACAGCTTCACGCCGTCGTAGGTGCCCTGGTTGAAGGACTTGTCCTTCAGCTGGCCCACATCGGTGATGAAGGCAACTTCGTACTTGCCGTCCTCGGAAGTCATCTCGTCAGGGATGGCATCAGCGGCAGAACCAGCAGGTTCGGTGGCAGCAGCAGTTTCGCCGCCAGCCTCGGTGGCTGCAGGGGTGCTGGAGCCGCAGGCGACCAGAGCCATAGCCATGGCCAGAACCAGCAGCAGAGCCAGAATCTTTTTCATGATTTCATTCCTCCATAAAATCAATTTTGGTACACTTGTAATACCGAGAACATTATCGCACAAAACTGACAAAAAATCAACAAAATTTCCCTAATTTTAAATAAGTCTTGGTCAGTAAGACATGTGTTCACCAGCGGAAAAACTATAGGGCAGAAGCTGGGCCAAATTGACGGTTTCCCAGCCCTGATCGTTCACCAGATAGATGATAAAATCATCCCGGCAGAATTCCCGCATCACCTGGCGGCACACGCCGCAGGGAGGGAAGGGACCGGAAATGACCCCGCCCTTGCCGCCGCAGACGGCGATGGCGGTAAACTCCCGGTGTCCATCGTACACAGCCTTGAAAAAGGCGGTGCGCTCGGCACAGACTGTGGGACTGAAAGAGGCGTTTTCAATGTTGCAGCCGGTATACACGCTTCCGTCGGCGCACAGCAGCGCCGCACCTACCTGATAGCCGGAGTAGGGTACATAGGCATGGGTCATGGCTTCTTTTGCCAGGTCAACAAGCTGTTGGGGTGTCATAAAGGTTCCTCCCTTTCTGAAAAAAGCGTGGGGGCTTATGCCCCCACGCGGTCAAATAATGTCTTTGGCAAAGCTTTCGCCGCTGGTTTCGTAGGGGACGCCCAGAAGTTCGGTGACGGTGGCGGCAATGTCGGCAAAGCTTTTCCGGGTGCCCAGGTTCACAGACTTGACCTGGGGGCCCAGCACCACCAGGGGAACGTATTCCCGGGTGTGGTCGGTGGTGGCGGTGTAGCCGGGATCACAGCCGTGGTCGGCGGTAATCATTACCAGGTCTTCCTGGCCCAGCTTGGGCAGGAAATCACCCAGCCAGCTGTCAAATTCCGACAAAGCATTGGCATAGCCGTCAATATTCCGGCGGTGGCCGTAAACCATGTCAAAATCCACCAGGTTTACAAAGCACAGGCCGTGGAAATCCTGGGCGGCATAGTGGTCGGTGTGGGCCATGCCGTCGGCATTGCTCTTGTTGTAGACATGCTCCGTGTCTCCCTGACCGGCGAAAATGTCGTGGATTTTGCCCACGGCGATGGTGTCCAGACCGGCAGCCTGGATGGCGTCCAGCATGGTCTTCCCGGGAGGTTCCAGGGAGTAGTCATGGCGGTTGGACGTGCGCTGGAAGCCCTCTGCGGCGGTTCCTACATAGGGACGGGCAATGACCCGGCCAACGCCGTGTTTGCCCCGGAGAATCTGCCGGGCCTTGTGGCAGGCATCATAGAGTTCTTCCAGAGGAATGAGGTCTTCGTGGGCGGCTACCTGGAATACGGAGTCGGCGGAGGTGTAGACAATCCACTTGCCGGTCTCCAGCTGCTGCTGGCCGTAGTCCCGGATGACATCGGTGCCGGAGTAGGGCTTGTTGCACAGCCAGCCCCGGCCGGTGGCCTGGGTGAAGGCATCCAGTACCTCGTCCGGGAAACCCTCCGGGTAGGTGGGCAGAGGCTGGGGGGAGATAAGACCAGCAATCTCCCAGTGGCCGATGGTGGTATCCTTGCCCTGGGACGCTTCCGTCAGCCGGGCCACCGCTCCTGTGGGGGCATCGGTTTTGGCAAGGCAGCTGACACCGTCGATGTTGCCCAGTCCCGCAGCAATCAGATTGGGGATGTTCAGTTTCCCGGACCCGGCACAGGAGGCCAGGGTGTTGACCCCCGGATCACCGAAGGCCGGAGCATCGGGCATAGCGCCGATTCCAAAAGAATCCAGCACAATCAGGAAAATTCGCTTCATGGCACTACCGCCTTATTTCTTGTCCATGGCCACGGCCACATCCAGGGCAACCTTCATCATGGTGGTGAAGGACTTCTGCCGTTCTTCGGAGGTGGTTTCGGTGCCGTTGAGTACATGGTCGGAGATGGTGCAGATGCACAGTGCCCGCTTACCATACCGGGCGGCGTTCATATACAGGGCAGCGGCTTCCATTTCCAAGGCCATAACGCCCATTTTCTTCAGACCGTAGACGCTGCCCAGTCCCTCGGGGACGCCTGCATGGTCACCGTAGAAGACATCGGAAGAGTTGACGTTGCCCACATGGTAGGTAGCGCCCTGGGCTTCGGCAGCCTTGACGGCTTCGGTGAGCAGCTCCCAGGAAGCGATGGGGGCGAAGGTGCCGGGCAGATGGAACTGGCTGGCCCAGTTGGAGTCGGTGCAGGCGCCCTGAGCGATGACCAGGTCGTACAGGTTGATATTCTCCTGAATGGAGCCGGCGGAGCCGACCCGGATGATGTTCTCCACGCCGTAGCCGTTGAACAGCTCGTGGGAGTAGATACCGATGGCAGGCATACCCATGCCGGAAGCCATCACGGAAACCTTGACACCCTTATAGGTGCCGGTGTAGCCCTGAACACCCCGGACGTTGTTCACCAGCACCGGATTTTCCAGGAAATTCTGGGCGATGAACTGAGAGCGCAGGGGATCTCCGGGCATCAATACGGTTTTGGCAAAATCGCCGGGTTTGGCGGAAATGTGGGGAGTGGGAGTGTTGAGCATAGGGGTTTCCTCCTTATTATAGTGTATTAGTAGCTTCCGTCGTTGGGGGCCTGCTTGCCCTGCTCCATGGCCTTGGCCAGCTTGACAATCCGGCTGGTACCCAGTCTGTCGGCGCCCAGGGAGATGAACTTCTCGGCGTCTTCCAGGCTGGAGATGCCGCCGGCGGCCTTGATCTTGACATGGGGGGCAACGTGAGCAGCAAACAGTGCCACATCTTCAAAGGTAGCGCCTGCCTTGGAAAAACCGGTGGAAGTCTTGATATAGTCTGCGCCGGAATCGGAGACGCACTTGCACAGGTGGATTTTTTCCTCCTCGGTCAGCAGGCAGGTTTCGATGATGACTTTCAGAAGCTTACCCTTGCAGGCGGCCTTCACAGCGGCGATTTCCGCAGTGATGGCATCCCACTTACCGTCCTTGGCCCAGCCGATGTTGATGACCATGTCCACCTCGTCTGCTCCGTTGTCCACAGCGTCGGAAGCCATGAAGCACTTGGCGGCGGTGGTGTCATAGCCGTTGGGGAAGCCGATGACGGTGCAGATGGGCAGCTTGCCTTCTACATACTCCTTGGCCTGCTTCACATAAGAAGCGGGGATACAGACGGAGGCGGTGTGGTAGTGCAGGCCGTCGTCACAGATGGCCTGGATTTCGGCCCAGGTGGCGGTCTGAGACAGCAATGTGTGGTCGCACTTGGCGAGAATGTCTGTTACGTTCATTGTACATTACCTCCTGAATTTTCGTTATGGCCGTGAAGTTTGATGACCCGATTTTCCCGAATGCCCCGGACGTAGCACTTGTGGCACATGGCAATGTAGCTGTCATTGCCGCCCAGCACAACCTGAGCGCCCTGGGTGATGATATGGCCCTGGGCATCAATTCGGGCATTGACGGTGGCTTTGGCTCCGCAGTCGCAGATGGTTTTGATCTCCTGGATGGTATCCGCAACCTCCATCAGCCGGCGGCTGCCGGGGAAGAGCCGGGTCTGGAAATCCGTGCGCAGACCGAAGCACATGGTAGGGATACCGTAATCGTTGACAATGGCGCGCAGCTGGTCAATCTGATTTTCCGTCAGGAACTGGCACTCATCCACAATAATCACATCGCATTTGCCCAGCTGGGTCTGGGTAAAGCGCTGATACATGTCCATTTCCGGAGGAATCACCTCTACCTGGGCCTGCAGGCCGATGCGGCTGCGCAGAATCTGCTGACCGTCCCGGTCGTCGGCGCTGGGCTTGACCAGCCAGACCTGAAGATCATTTTCTTCATAGTTGTACTTGGTAATCAGTGCCTGGGCAGTTTTGCTGGAGCCCATGGCGCCGTACTTGAAATAGAGTTTTGCCATCTGTTTCTACCTCCGTTCACTGCTTTGATTATACCGAAAGCACCGCATCATTGCAAGTCCCATTTCCCCGGAGAAAGAAAAACGCCCCGCTTCCGGCGTTGTCCGAAAGCGGAGCAGAAAAACACGTGCAAACCCTTAGCAGCAGCGGCCTCTGGGTACCCGGCATTGATCGGGCTGGGTGTCCACCAGCACAATGTCCGGGCCGATTTTGCAGATGCTGTTCCAGGGAATTATGTAATCGTCATGGCGGCCCAGAACGCCCCAGAGTTTGCAGGGCCCGGGCACCACAATGGCGCAGACCGTTCCCTGGGGCAGTTCGATTTGTACGTCGGAGACAAAGCCCAGCCGCTGCCCTGAGCCAACACAGATTACTTCTTTGCATTGCAGGGTGGTAAATTTCATAGACATGCCCATTCCTCCTTGGGTTTTGGTTCAGTCTATGTAGGCACCCGGGGAAGAATGCCTCTTCCCCGGAAACATTCAGGAAATGCTGACGGATTTGCGCATGGCGCCGATGGCGCCCTTTTCCAGCCGGGATACCTGAGCCTGGGAGATGCCCAGGGCGTTGGCTACCTCCATCTGGGTTTTGCCGTCGTAAAACCGCAATGAGAGGATTTGCTTCTCCCGGGGCTGCAGGGCCCGGAAGGCGTTTCGCAGGGTGATGTGCTCCATCCAGCTGGCTTCGGTGTTCCGGGTGTCCCGGACCTGATCCATCACTGTCAGCGGATCGCCCCCATCGGCATACACGGGGTCATACAGGCTCACCGGGGCGCTGACTGCGTCCAGGGCCTGACTGACTTCTTCCAGGGGGATGTCCAGCTCTTTGGAGATTTCCTCCAGGGTAGGCTCCCGGCCCAGGGCACAGGTCTGGGCCTCCTTGCACTGCAATACCCGGTAGGCCACGTCCCGGATGGAACGGCTGACCCGGATGGCGCTGTTGTCCCGCAGATACCGCCGCACTTCACCGGCGATCATGGGCACGCCGTAGGTGGAAAAGCGCACCTGCTTGTCCGGGTCGAAGTTGGAAATGGCTTTGATCAGGCCGATGCAGCCCACCTGGAACAGATCGTCCGGATTTTCTCCCCGCTTGTCGAAGCGCTGAATCACCGACAAAACCAGACGAAGATTGCCTTCAATCAGCTTTTCCCGGGCGGCTTTGTCCCCTTCTTTGGCCCGTCGGAGCAAAGTATCCATTTCCACCTGGGACAAAACTCCCAGCTTGGATGTGTTCACGCCGCAGATCTCTACTTTTCCCTGCATGGTGTTCCTCCTCGTGTTGGGATAGGAACAGTATGCCCCAGGGATGCCAAAAGATACCAAAAAGATTTTTTGGCGGTTTTTCACAAAAAATTTTTGGTGGGACGGGAGGGGGGAAAAGATCGTACAAGATTTTTTTACAATTTGTAAACTTTTTCGCAGACTTTTGTCAAGCTGGGCGCTGCTGCGCCTGGTGACGTAACACGCCGGTTTGAGGCTTTCTTTCGCGTTTATTCACAGGGGTATACAGCCTTCTCCACAAGGGGCTGTGTAAAACGAAATCCCCGGAATACCTGTTGAAAACTCTGAGTTTTCCACATTCTCCACAGGTTTGTCCACAGGAGTTATCCACAGGAAAAGGGGTCTGTGGATATACAGGGTTGGTTCACATAAAACGAGACGACGGCCTTCGACACTTTTCCCACTTTTTTGCGGGTCGTGGATTTTACCATGGGACAGATTTTGTGTAAAAATTACCCCTTGACAAAAAAAATCCCACGCATCCTCCGGCCAGGGGGCAGGGCTTTCCACAGCCTTCCCCGGTTGTGAAAAAATTTTGAAAAAAGGGTTGATTTTGTTTGACAAACAGGTTATAATGTGTGCCTGTATGGACAACTAGCTAAAGGAGGTGGAATCCATGCCCAACATTAAGTCCTCTAAGAAGGATGTCATTTCTTCCAAAGTTGCTTATGAGAAGAACAAGGCCGAGAAGTCTGCGCTGAAGACCAACCTGAAGAAGTTCGACGCCGCCGTGGTGTCCGGTGACAAGGCCAATGCTGAGGCTGCCTACAAGCAGGCGGTCAAGGCCGTTGACCAGGCTGTCATCAAGGGTCTGCTGCACAAGAACAACGCTGCCCGCAAGAAGAGCAGCATGACGCTGAAGCTGAACAAGCTGGCCTGATTTCTCTGAAAATATCTCCCTCCCGATTATTCCGGAGGGAGTTTTTTCATGTCCGAAACCGTCATAATTTGTTTACAGATTTTCGTTGCTTTGCGTTGGCTTTTTGCGTATAATGGGAGAAAATGCGGGGAGGGATAGGCGATGGCGAAATTGTCCGATCCGGTGACGCTGCTCAAAGGCGTGGGGCAGGCCAGAGCCAGACAGCTGGCGAATCTGAATATCTTCACCCTGGAGGATCTGATCTGCCATTTTCCCCGGGGTTACGAGGACCGGACCCGGCTGGTAAACATTGAAAAGCTGGAGCCGGATGTCCCTGCCTGCTTCCGGGCCATGGTGATGAATACCCCCCGCACCGCCCACGTCCGCAAGGGCCTGGATGTGACCAAGGTAACGGTGGCGGATACCACCGGACGGCTGAATCTGACCTTTTTCAATTCCCAGTACGCCGCCCAGCAGCTGCAGTACGGCAGCGAGTACATCTTTTACGGCGCGGTCAGCGGGGATTTCATCGGCTACAACATGACCAATCCCACCTTTGAACCGGTGGACGCCCCGGCGGTGAATACCCGGCGGGTGATGCCCATTTACCCCCTGACGGCGGGATTGAGCAACAGCGTGCTGCTGCGGCTGGTGCAGCAGGCTCTGGCCATCTGCGATGCCCCGGCGGAAATTCTGCCGGAGGAGGTACGGCGGGAGTATGATATTCTGCCTGCACAGCAGGCCTATACCGCCATTCACCAGCCAAAATCCATGGAAGAGGCGGGGCAGGCGAAGAAGCGGCTGATTTTTGAGGAATTTTTCGTATTCAGTGCGGGCCTTTCCCTGATGCGCCAGAACCGCCGGGAAAAGAAGGCGGAAGTATACGAAAACCTGGACTTGCAGCCGTTTTACCAGGAGCTTCCCTTTTCCCTCACCGGTGCCCAGCGCCGGGCGGTGGAGGAAATCCTGAAAGATTTCCAAAAAGGCGCTCCTATGAACCGCCTGGTTCAGGGAGATGTGGGCAGCGGCAAAACCATGGTGGCGGCAGCCGCTGCCTGCTGCGCAGCCCGCAACGGAAGGCAGGTGGCCCTGATGGCCCCTACCGAAATTCTGGCGGAGCAGCACTATGCTTCGCTCAGTAAGCTGTTTGCACCCTTGGAGATTTCCGTGGGGCTGCTCACCGGCTCTATGAGCGTGAAAGAAAAGAAGCTGGTGCGCCAGCAGCTGGAAGAAGGCAGCCTGCAGGTGGTGGTGGGCACCCACGCATTACTCACCGATGCCACCAGGTTTTTTAATCTGGGGCTGGTGATTGCCGACGAGCAGCACCGCTTCGGCGTTGCCCAGCGCTCCCGGCTTTCGGGAAAAGGGGAAGACCCCCATCTGCTGGTGATGTCTGCCACCCCCATTCCCCGGACTCTGGCGCTGCTGATGTACGGCGACCTGGACGTGTCCATTCTGGACGAGCTTCCCCCTGGCCGGGAAACGGTGGATACCTTCCTGGTGAATGAAAGCTACCGTCCCCGGATCAACGCCTTTATTCGCAAGCAGGTCAGTCAGGGCAACCAGTGCTTTGTGGTCTGCCCGGCGGTGGAGGAAAATCAGGAACTGGGGGTCAAAGCCGCCGCTGCCTGGGCGGAAACTTTGCAGCAGACCGTATTTCCCGATCTGCGGATTACCCTGCTTCACGGCCAGATGAAAGGCAGTGAAAAGGAAGCGGCCATGGCCGCCTTTGCCCGGGGTGAGGCGGATGTGATGGTAGCTACCACGGTGATTGAAGTGGGCGTGGACGTGCCCAATGCTACCTTGATGGTAATTGAAGACGCCGACCGGTTCGGCCTGTCCCAGCTGCACCAGCTCCGGGGCCGGGTAGGCCGGGGAAAGGCGAAAAGCTACTGCATTCTTACCAGCCACAACCGAAATCCGGAGACCCTGGAGCGGCTGAAGGCTCTGTGCAAAACCACCGACGGATTCCGGATTGCGGAAGAAGACCTGAAACTCCGGGGCCCGGGAGATTTCTTCGGCTCCCGCCAGTCGGGACTGCCCGCCTTCCGGGTGGCGGATTTAAGCTGCGACCTGAAAACCCTGAAAGACGCCCAGGCGGCTTCCGCCCGGTGGATTGACACCGCCGGAACTTCCGATGCTCCGGAAGCCCGGGCACTGCGCCAGCGCATCGGACAGCTGTTCCAGCGCTGGGAAGGAACCATGAACTGACCGCCCAGGCGGTTGGCAATAAAGACCCATCCTCAAGAAGGGAGAACATGATTATGAAAAAATGGATTGTATATCTGCTGGCCGTGGTTTGCCTGCTGACCCTGGCAGCGCCTATGGCTCTGGCTGCTGAGGGAGAGACCAGCGGCACCTGCGGCGACGGACTGACCTGGATCCTGGAAGGGGGCACCCTGACGGTATCCGGTTCCGGTGAAATGGACGCCGGCAGCCCCTGGGAAAGCCACAAATCGGAAATCAAATCTGTTGTACTTACCGGCGGCGTGACCAAGGTTGGCGAAGGTGCCTTTGCCGACTGCGAAAACCTGACCAGCATCAATTTCGGCAGCTCCTTGAAGGAGATTGACCCCAAGGGCTTCTATAACTGCGACAGCCTGACCTCCATCCACATGCCCGCAACCTTCCGTCGGTTCGGTCAGGAGTGCTTTGCTGACTGCGGCAAGCTGGTCACCGTCTACTGTGACGGCGGCATGCCCTCTTTCAACGCCAGCTGCCTGTGGAACGGCAACCAGATTACCATCTACTATCCTGTGGACAATCCCTGGCCCAAGGAGCCGGTGGATGAGCTGGTGAAGAACTTCGGCGGACGGCTGGAAGTGATTCAGGCAGGCTCTGACGGAGAAGAAGTGCCTGCCCCGGTAAAAGAAGAGACCGTAACCGAGGCAACCACTGCTCCCACCACCGAGCCCACCACTGCGCCTACCACCGCACCCACCACGGCCCCCACCACTGCGCCTACCACGGCTCCCACCACCGCACCGACCACTGCGCCCACTACAGCCCCCACCACCGCTCCTACCTCTGCGCCTACCACAATTCCCACGGAGCCGGAAGTGATGCAGCAGGTTGGCGGCAATGGCTGGATTGGCGTTGTCATGGTGGCGGCAGTGCTGACCTTCCTGCTGATTGGTGCGCTGATCTTCCGGGGCATGCGCCACAAGGGCGGCAAGTACTCCGGCTGATTCACAGCAAACCAAAATCTGCTTCAAATATTTTTCACAACTTCCGGGAAAATCACCCATTTTGGGCCTTTCCCGGAGGTTTTTTTGTGGGGAACAGAAAAAATAAAAAAGTAGTTGTAAGTTTCCGAAAAATGATGTAAAATAACTTGAACTATAAACTGAAAAATTATGCGTACTACTCGCTTTTGGGAGGAATACTGTTATGGAAAAACCCATTGTTCTGGTAATCATGGATGGCGTCGGCAAGGGTGACGGCGGCAGCGGCGACGCTGTGGCTGTAGCCAAGACCCCGACTCTGGATCATCTGCTGGCAACCTGCCCCCATACTTATCTGAAGGCCCACGGCACCGCCGTCGGACTGCCCAGCGATGAGGATATGGGTAACTCCGAAGTCGGCCACAACGCACTGGGCTGCGGTCAGGTCTACTCCCAGGGTGCCAAGCTGGTGGGCGAGTCCATCGAAAACGGCGCTCTGTATGCTTCCGAAACCTGGAAGGATCTGGTTGCCAACGCTCTGTCCGGCAAGGCCATGCATTTTTTGGGCCTGCTGTCTGACGGCAACGTTCACTCCAACATCCATCATCTGATTGCTCTGCTGAAACAGGCCCACGCCGAGGGCGTGAAGAAGGCTTACTGCCACATCCTGCTGGACGGCCGTGATGTGCCTGCCACCTCCGCTCTGGAGTATGTGGATATGCTGGAAAAGACCCTGGCTGAGCTGAACACCGAAGGCTGCGACTACGCCATCGCTTCCGGCGGCGGCCGTATGCAGGTGACCATGGACCGTTATGAAGCCAACTGGGCCATGGTGGAAAAGGGCTGGAGAACCCATGTTCAGGGTCAGGGCCGGATGTTCGCTTCCGCCAAGGAGGCCATCGAAACCTACCGCGCCGAAACCGGCTGCATCGACCAGGATCTGCCCGCTTTCGTCATTGCCCGGGAGGGCAAGCCCGTGGCTACCATTGCCAACGGCGACAGCGTGATCCTGTTCAACTTCCGGGGCGACCGTGCCCAGGAAATCTCCCTGGCCTTTGACCGCAAGGACTTTGACAAGTTCGACCGGGGCGACTACACCGGCGTGAAGTTTGCCGGCATGCTGCAGTATGACGGAGACCTGAACATCCCCGAGCATTACCTGGTGCAGCCTCCCGTTATCACCAACACCCTGACCGAAGTGCTGTGCAAGGCTGGTATCCACGAGTATGCCCTGTCCGAGACCCAGAAGTACGGCCATGTGACCTATTTCTGGAACGGCAATCGCTCCGGCAAGGTAGACGAGAATCTGGAAGTCTATGAGGAGATCCCCTCCGATGTGATTCCCTTCGAGCAGGCTCCTGCCATGAAGTCCAAGGAAATCACCGAGAAGATGGTGGAGAACATGGCCTCCAAGCAGTTCCAGTTCCTGCGCTGCAACTTCCCCAACGGCG
>CALXDU010000062.1 GCA_944387145.1 uncultured Oscillospiraceae bacterium
GATCAGTTTCTGCAGTTTTTCTGCGGCATCCGATGTACCAGCGGCCTCCTTTACCGAAGTAGCACCGCCCAAGCTGCGTTCCAGCGATGGTGCCGCCGACAGCAGGTCTGCAAAGGGGTCCGACTCCGGCTGTTCTGCCGCACCGTCAGATAGCTGGTCTGCCACCAGCCCCGGCATAGCAGCCAGTAGGTCCGCAAAGGGATCAAAGGTTTCCGGTTTGCTTTGTTCTACCGGGCGGACAGGCTGTTCCTCCGCCGGTTTCAGAACAGGCGCAGCCCGTGTTTCCGGCTCCGTCAGATACTCCGACTCGTCTACCCGATCCCCCGCCAGCATGGTCTGGACCAAGTCCAGAAATTGCAGATTTTTGATCACGAACAGAATGGTGCTGCCCTGGTTGGACTTTTTTCGCTCCTGGAACATCTGGTAAACATCATGCACATACCGGACAATCTCCGCCCGGGAGGCTGCGCAGTGGAACCGTGACGTATGATCTGTCAGTGTACGATACAGTTCTCCGCAGATATTTTCGCCCACCAGCACATCGCCATCTACACAGTAAATGTCTGTGGAGCGGTTGAGGGCCGCCGAGAACAGGAAAAGATTCACCACCCGGCTCATCATATCGTCGTTGGAGCCGCAGACCAGCATATTGTGACGCCGCTTGCGGTTGAGGTCAATTTCAAAGGGATCAGCAACCTTGATCTTGGCGCCCATATAAATCGTGGTGGTGTCACAGGCAGACCAGCCGATGCCGGCCGAGGCAAAGTAGTCCAGCATGGAAACTGTGCGGGAGCCTTCAAATACCTGGGTCGTACAGGGACTGTCTGCAAAGGTTTCACTGATCATCTGCAAATACTTTTTCTTGATACTAGTATCGCAGAAGGCCACCCGGAGCCCAACGTTGGGGCTGTCCTCAGTATAATCCTCGTTCATCACGGCAGTGCCCCGAGGGCCCGCCATTTTTGTCAGCGCATCTGTCATGTGCTGTTCGCCGAACAGGTAGCGTGTGTCGTCCTCGCCACATTTCAAGCCCACCCGGATTCGCATCTGCTCAATAGTGCCCCGATCCAGCGTTAAGGATGCAATGATCTTTGTGGATTGGGTTGCCATCAGCAGATGGATGCCGTAAGCGCGGCCCTCTGTCACAATACGTTTGGTCAAATTGGCGCAGTGTTCTGCTACCTTGCGGTTAGTCTGATCGTCGAACAGGATCTGGAACTCATCCATAATCACCAAAATTCGGGGCATGGGATTACCCGACTGGTTGACATAGTCCTCCAGTTTGGTATAGCCGCCTGCCTGCTTGAACGCTGTGGACCGGTCCTCCATCTCAGCCACCAGGTTTTCCAGAATGCTTTCGCCAAATTCCTGCATGGCATCCAGAGCCAGCAGTTTGATGTGGGGCAGCCGCTCCGACTCGTAGATTTTGAACTCGGTGCCTCCTTTGAAGTCCATCAGGTACAGGTTCAGCTGCTCGGGCGAATAGTTGGTCATAGCGCTCATGATCAACGTGTGCAGCAGGGTTGATTTGCCGCCGCCGGTGCCGCCGCCAATCAGCCCGTGATGGGAAGTTCCCTGTCCAAACACCATGCTGACCACGGTGTCCCCTTCTCCGATTCCCATGGGGAGCTTGAGAATCTGAGCTGTGCTGCCCTGGTAGAGAATCGGCGGAAGAATTTCTTCAAAGGAGATGCTTTGGACGTTCAGTTTTTCCACAGCCTTGGCATACTGCTGGGCAAACTGTACGATCTGCTGCTGGTCTGGTTCCTCCGGCAAAAGGACAGGCAGGTGATACGGCAGCAGGGTACAACTGTTTTCCTTACACTCTACCAGGACACCAGATTTATCCATTGATGCAATTTTATCGTCCAGACGTTCATAACCTGATGCAGCAGGAATATCCGTATTAGCACAGATAACGGTGTAAATGCCGCATTTTCCACCTTTGGCCTGGATCGAGGCCAGCATGTCCAAGCTGCGGGCGTCCATGCCCATGGGAAAATCATACAAAAGCAGCAGAGTTACCGATTCGGTCCGTCGGGGATTGTTTCGGTTATAATCCAACAGGTCTGCATAGTCCGGCCGCTTTTGAATAAAATCGTCGATCTGCCTGCTCAGTTCCTTCAGTTTCTGGGCGAGATCTTCCGCCCGCGAGATCTGCACAATGGCCTTGCTGTAGGGATCCGGCATCTTGTTCATGAAGCTGGACAGTAGGCGGACGCTCCCGCCACTTTCCTTCGGGTCATAGATACAGAAATTCACCTTGGCCGCCGGGCAGCGGCTCAGCAGATTCCAGATGACCCTATATGCAATGCTGTGAATCTGTTCGCTCTGGGCCTGTGTACCCACTAACTTCAGGTTGATGGCACGGTGGAGGTCAAAGATCATGGGTAACAGTACCCGGCTCATAGCCACCGCCGTATTATCTCCGCTCCGCTGACAGAAAGCCCGAACAATCTTCTTGTGATCAATGCTCTCGTCAAAGATCTCAGCAGGATAGGAAATTTCTCCCAGCAGCATCTGTTCCGGGAAAGCGGTGGAGAGGTCGCCTTCCTGCAAAACAGCCCTCGCCTGCTGACGCAGCTCGGTGAGAGTCTGAATCTGCTGGTCCAACTCCGGTACTGTTTTGGCCTGCACCAACTTCTGGAGCAACGGAGAAAAAGCAATGCCCCGATTCTGCAGGCCCTCGTAAATAATCATGTATTTGCTGAAGAACCGGTCAAATCCCGCCTTGTTTGGCATAGGTTCATATAGCAGCGGCAGGCCGCAGATCAAAAACCCGTTCAGATCCTGATTGATGACCGCCGTCAGCGGCTGGGTCACCTGGAGCATCTGCTGATAGGCGTCGCTCCTTCTGCCCGGCTGGGGCGGCGGTCAGAGCAGCATCACATAAATACCACACCGACTGCCGTTCCGCAAAATGTTGCGCATGTCTCCCAGCACTGCATCGTTCATGCCCCGTGGAAAATCATATACCACCAGGCATCGTATCTGCACTTTTTCCCCGGGATGCGCCTGTGCATAATCAAAAATCGTCTCGTATTCCGAGCCCAGCTGATCCATCAAGGTGTTTTCAATGAACTCATTCAGCTCGCTCAGCTTGGCCTCGATCTCCTCTGCATTGAGGCACAATTTTTCTTCAAACAGCTCCGGCAGCCGTTTACGCGCATCAAAAAAGGGGCCCACACTTGTTCCGCGGTTTTCCGGGTCCACCACCGTAATTTTCAGCCCGGCCACAGGGCTGCTTGCCAGCATCCCGAACAGCCACGCATGGGACAGAGCCTTTGACTGTTCCGGGAACCGCGGGTCTGTCATCACCATCAGTGCATCCGTCCCTTTGCAGGCAATCGGCAGCGGAAAGCGGACCGTCTCCTTAACGGTCATCCCGGTACAGCGTTTCAGCACCATCTTTCGGAGCCTGTCGCTTCCCACCAGCTCGGACAAGGGATACTCTGCAAAGCTCATCCACAGAATACCGTCAGCAAACTGGCTTCCGCTGTTAACTTTTTCCCGGCGCTGGCAGTAAGCCGCCGCCGTCTGGACCAGGTAATCCACAAACTCCCTGGGCAGAATGGCATCCAGCTGCTTCTGCGCCTGTTTTTCCAGAATCGCCCACCCTGCCTCATTTTGTTTTTCAAGGGTGTCCAGATCGGTGGAATAGCGCAGCGAAATAGTTTTCTGCTCTTTGTAATAGCGTTCTCTTTTCTGCTTCAGTTCTTCTTCGGTGATCTGCGGCAGAATATCCTTCACACTGTCCACAAAATGGTGCACCGTATTCTGCAGCATAATCAAATCTTCATAATCGCGCTTCCGCTGCCCCGAAAACAGAAAATGCAGGTCGTTTAAAACAACCGGCAGCATCCGTTCCCTGTATTTTTTGGCCAAGGCCTGGTACTCCTTTCGGATCTCCTCCAGGCCCGACAGAAGGTCATCATACTTCTGATATTTGGGGCTCTGAACGTTGGCCAGCTCGGACTTCTTTTTCAGCTTTGTCTTTTTATAGTATTTGTCCGCTGCCAGCAGCTGATCGTCCATACTGTCCACATCTGCCAGAATATTTTTTGCTTCTTTCAATGCCTCCCGGGAACAAGATTTAATTTCGTCCGCCTGTCTCTGGTACGTTTTTTCCAGCCTATCCAGCCGGGTGTGGCTGTCTGCCACAATTGCTTTTTTTCTGGACTGATAGTCCCGCTCCTGTTTGATAAACTGCGGATCCATTTTTCCAAGAAGATCGTTGAATTCACGAACCAGCGCCAGAACCTCAGCCTGTGTCAATGCGTCCATAACCGTTTCCTTCCTGCACCCCAGTGCGGTCAGTTATTTTCCATCTCATACCGGCAGCATTCACTGCATTGATTGGGGCGAAAGCCCACCTTCAGAGAAGTAGTCACCTGCAATGGATAGCTAAAAATCCCCACCATGTCCCCTCCAATTTCTGGGTCGCTGGTGTTGCATACCAGGGTATACTGCTGCAGATGATTCAGCAGCCGGGGCTTGTAATCCGGATTGATTAGATTCAAAATGTCCAGGCTCAGCTTTACGCCGATGCATGTGATAAAGTTGATATCTGCCGAGATCCCCGGTTCAAATTTGACTGCCTCTAGGTTTTCCTGGTTGGAATACACATGGTGGTTGGCCTGCACCCGGGCCGAAAGGTCTCCTCCGTTGCCCAGCGCACACTCGTAGCAAGGCATATGTCTGCCCGGGATGTGATAGAACAGCTCTCCGGCATAGGCGCGCTCCCAAAAACCGATGGACAGAAATGCTGCTCCATAATAAATACTGATGCGGTTTGCATAAACATCCGCACCTCGGTTGTCGGCGCAACCGATGAAGATGGTTTGTCCTTTTACGCAAAAATCATCCAGCATGACCTTGGGCATATTCTGGATAAGTCCTTCAAACGACTGTACCTCCAGATTGGGGTTGATGTTCAGCAGCTTTCTTTCCAGGGCATGAATCTTCAAATCTCCCACATCCTCAATGCCGCACTGATGGCGGCAGATATTGTGGTATTCCATAATGTCCGGGTCTGCCAGCAGGAAATGCCCCACGCCCGACCGGGCCAGTTCCAATGCCACCAGACTGCCCACCGAGCCGCACCCCAGAATGACCGCCCGCTTGGCGTCCATCTGATCGGTTTCCAAAATGCCCTTGTTCCGGGAAAAAATACTCTGGTGCAGTTCATAAGGCTCTGCTTTGATCTTTTGTCCATCATAGTAAAAAACGACGCCGTCCTGTTCTGCCACGCCCCAGAAACCCGGCCCAGGCTTTGATCCGGCTGCCAGCACCTGGCCCAAATAATCCCCCCGGGTCTGTAATTCCGGTGGGAAGATGTTGTAAATGGCGGTGTCAGCATAGTATCTGCCGTAGAGTTTTCGTGGTTCCCTGTCTCGGAGTTGTTCTGCCGAAATGAAAACCGTCTTGGGGATTTCTTCGCCAAAAAAGTTTGTAATCATACCTTCTTATCCTCCCACTCCGTCCCCAGCTTGACAACCCGCTTGATCACCTCGCCCCAAAAATCGGAGCGTGTCACCCGGGCGTTCGGTTCCGCCGGCTCCAATGGATCCGGCTTGGGCTGCGCAGGACTTGTTCTGCCTCCACCTATATTCTGAAAAGCCCCGCTGTGATAGATGTAGCTGCGGCCTCTCCATACACAGCATACCTCCCATTCCGGCAGTCTGCTACAGAACCGCATGGTAAGGTTTTTGTTCTGATCCTTCGGCATCAGCCAGATGGAGCTCTGGTCTTTTTGCAGCAGATACGGGATTTTCTGCTCAGACATATACTCCATATCCGGCATGATTTCTTCCAGAATCCGGGCAATAACGGCATCCCGCTGCGCTTCTGAGAAAAGCAGAACCTGCGGCGGCATCTCTGTCTCGGTCAATCCGGCAACCATTTTATCAAGAAAATCCGACAGCTTGAAGCCACCCGTGATGGCGCCGGTTCCCCGGCTTGTTCTGCCCATCAGCTGTTCCATGATCTGGCGGTACATCTCCGGCGTATGATAGGCCAGAAATTCCGTCGGAATCAGCGCGTTCCCCACCTGATATCCTATTTTTGTATAGGTGCATGGCTGCGACACATGGTACATAGTCAGCCGGAAATGCGGGTCCAAATTCACAAGCGCCGAGATAGCCCCTTGGGGCCGCATCTGGGCATACGCCGTATTGGTGCCGTCATCCGTCCCCGAAAACTGGTCAAAGGACCCTGGGTGCCGGTGCCACAGGCCGATCAAGTCAAGCTGGGACTGGTATAGATTGGCCACTTTATTGATGAGGTGCTGAACATACGGCTGGTCATACTCAAAATAAGCAACCTCAAATACAGAGTTGGGCCCCGGGTCAATGGCCTCTATGATATACCAGTTTTCCCCCACAACTTTCCCCAAAAACAATCCGCCGGTTTCGGTGCGAATCTTTTCTGCGGTCTCCGCCATGACCGCTGAAATCGCGCGATCTGAGAAAATCACGTTCATCCAGGTTCAACCTCCTCAAACCAAAAACACCCATCACTCACCGGTGTGAGTGATGAGTGCATCAATCTGCTCAGTAATTTCCTTCCATGGCCACATCATCGCTGATCTCGCCATTCAGCCACATCTCGCAAAGCACAATCCACTTGCATGCCCAACTGAGTGACGAGGCTGCCGATGTAGATCTTGTCATGCCCGTCTTGAAATACTTGGGGTCAGCGGTACAAATGAAATACTCCTCGTTGCGCCCGAAGTTATCTCTGTAGATATGCGGCAGACCCAGACCAAACCCATGGGCCACACAGTTGTCGTAGGAGCCGTAGGTTTCCTCCAGCAGCGGCATCATACGCTGTGCGATGTCTTTCAGCCGAGGCTGAACCGGCAAAATCTGGATCGAGCCCCCGTATTCATCGGCGCCGGCGTGGGGATGATCGTTTTTATAAATCAGCATCAAATCCCACACCATGCCGTCCGGCCCGGAAGGCTGCACCTTGCCGCGCCAGTACAGACGCCCCGAACCATCCGGCAGCTGATGGATCGTAAAAGACGGAAAAAATTTGTTCATAGCCTGCACTTCTGCTCTATAAAGTTCGGGATCTCTCTGATACCAGTAAAACGCCATTTTCATTCACCTCTTAGCTGATGGCTGTATCATCAGGCCAGTTTGCCCTGGGGCACCGAAATCCGGGGCTGGGTGGGGTCGCTGGACTCACTGGGCAGCTCCACCTGGCCGGTGGGAGAAACCACTACAGTATCTCCGCGGTGCAGTGCTTCCTGCAGCGCACGACGGCGGGCAGCAATGATATCGTTGTTATCCATAACCTAGACCTCCTTGTCTATGACTCAAATTCTGTATGCTTAAAGACCCATTATGCGGCAAAGCTGCGGATGATCTCGCCATTTTCGGCAATTTGTGTGGTACACTTGCTCACAAAAGCTTCGGCCTTATCCTCACCCTGCTCCTGCACCATCCGTGCATAAGAGTTGTTGTACAGCTCACTTCCTTCCTTCATCAGATCGGCCAGATCCATGCCCTTGTTGTTCTGCATAACCCGGCTGTACTCCATCCGGTCCTCGATGCACTGCAGCGCAGAGCTGTCAGTCTCGATACAGCTGGCAGTCTGCGACATATAGCTGCGGAAATAAATAATTTTGCGTGCTGTCTCAAACAGAGCCATAATGGCATAAATAAAAAAGCAAGCGACAAACTTAAACAGGCCGATGCACAGCGACACCACCCAGTTGCCGGTGGATACAAAGAACCCGGGCACCGCCCCAATAAAGCGGCGGAAGAAGTTGCTTGCGCTGCCGCCGATGGCTGCACACAGCACCATGTACACCAGAGCACTGCCGATCCCGCTGCTCAGGCCCCACAGGAAACCGATCACCGCACCAATGACGCACCCCGCCAGACACATCATATACTGGTTATGGATGTAGTCATAATTCTTTTGTAGCTGCTGGACATTGTCCGCCACCAACTTTTTGGTGCAGTCATAACACAGCATCTTGCCTGCATACTCGCCGCCGGTGACGCCGAAGGAGTCGCAGCAGTAGCGACACAGGTTTTTGCCGCAGCGCACACAGTGGCCCACCGACCGTTCCTCCGGGTGGTAATAGCACGCGGGATCCAGCGAAGAGGTGGAAGGTGGTGTAAATGTCGGGATCGACTTGCCGACCTTTTTTCCCTCCGGCGGCGTAAAAGTCGGAATATCCGCTTTTTTGTTTTCCACAGCTGTAGTTTCTTTGAAGTCGTTCAAATCCATGATTCTTTTCCTCCTAATGAAGTATTATATGCCCGGATTTTTCAGTCTCTGGTACCGGGATACTGTATCTTCCAGTTTTTTTAGCTTTTGCTTTTCCTTTTTCAGGTCATCAATCGGGGACTTTACCAATCTTGCAATCTTCTGCATTACCATGTTGTAAGCTGCCGACTGCTGGTCATTCCAGCCGTCTGATGCCCGGAAATTGGTGCTGATCTTGCCTCCCAACGTATCCAAGGATTTAATGGTGTCCGCAAGTGTTTTTTCCATATCCTGGATTGCTGAAACTGACGTATTCATTCCCATACAACTCCCTCCTTTGTTTCCGAATTATCCCTTCAGAACAGCCGGCCAGGGCTACCTGTTCTGTCAAGGCACGGTTCAGCCGCCCTCATACTCTTCCACCAGAGCAGTCAAGTTCTGCAACCATTCCAAACAGTCCTCCAGCTTTGGAATCGGCTCCTGGATTGCATCGCAGCAATTTTCCACAATCTCGCCAAGGTTGGCATATTGCTCATCCTTCCAGTTGTTTCCGGCATTCTGGTAATCACGCCGCAGCTCATTTGCAGTTGCTTTTAGCTCTCCAATACATATTTTACACGCAGAAATACCATTTTTTAAATCTGTGATCTTTACTTGCGCATCTGCCATTGGTGCTGCTCCTTTCTATCAAAGACAGGTTAGTTCATATGCATATAAGCATCTACACAGTCAATGCACTGGTCCACACATCGGATGGTCAGCTCGCCCTTTTCCTGGGAAGCCGCATGAAAAGTGTGTGCTATATGCTGGTAATCTTCTAGCGCTCCCTGTAGACTGTTCATTTGTGTACTCAGCCGCTCCAGTTTGTCGCAATATCGCTGAAGCCTCCGCCTTTGCACGTCCAGTTCCTGTTCTGCCTGCTGTTTTTGGCGGCGCATCTGCTCCATCTGATTCTGCAGTGCCTCCTGTTCCCTCTGGTTCTCCGAAATAAGCTGGCGCAACTCAGCAATCCGCCTGCGGCATTCGGCCAATTCCTGCTGCAACTGCCGGATATATTGAGCCAAACCGCCTTCGTCTCCACCGCCGGAACCGCTTTCATCGTAGCTGGCATTGAGCTCGTCCAGCTTTTTTTCAATCTGGCGGGCATGCTGTTCCAGCTGCTGAATGATCTCCCGAGCCTCTGCAATCTGGTCTTTTAACGCCTGCAATCTTTGCTCTGTTTCCTGCAGCTTCTGCGTCAACTGGCGGATCTGCTCTTCCAGCCACTTTACTGTCTGCCTGAGATTTTCCACCGTTTGCTGTGTTTTATTCAGTTCTCGACTTGCAGCATTCTGGCATTCCTGCACTCTCTGAGCGGTAGTGGAGGCAAACGGCGAAAGGTCTGTTTTAAATCTTTGAAGTGCAGTTTTCACACGTTTTAGCGCTTCCAAAGATACATCGGCCATTTGAAGCCCTCCTCAACCTCAATATTCTTCGTCTGCAATTTGGAAGAATTTTTCCGCTGTTTTGGCTGCGGTTTCTCCTCTTTCCAAAACCTGTTGGGATTGTTTGGAAAGCCCACTGATCGAACTGTACAGCGCCTGATAGTTTTCATCCCGCCAGGAGATCGATGCAGAACGTACCCCTCTGATCAATTGCTGTAAAGCATCTGTAAAACCTCTCAGATCCTGCCGGATCAGTTTCGGATAAGGTTGTCCCATGGTATTAAGCCAGCTTTCTTTCCTGTTATTTCTTCCCGAATGTTCTATTTACTACATTATTCCGTTTTTTATAAATCATACCATAATAAAAAACATTGTTCAAGTTTTGTGCTTTTTGATACGTTAGACAATTATAATCGCAAATACGTCTATTTTTAGTCCGTGCGAATTGCGAATCAGAACATTTTGCTCGTCTGATGTAACAAAGTGTTTTTATGATGTAATAAGTTGCATTGTTTGTTCAAATATTTTCAGAATTATGCTGTGAAAGTACAATTATTTTTTACTAATATATTTTATCTACTGTTTTTCCCTCGTACTTTCCAACAACACTGGATCGTCAAAAATGATATATCCCTATTGGTTTCAAAGATGGGTTTCCAATAGGGGCGAGCAGCATCCCTGTTGGCACACGACTTTGGTTACAAAGTCTAGTGTGTTATACCTTTGTGCAGCAGAGGACGGCTGAGTGGAGAGCTATTCTCCCCTGCTCTCCTGGCGCGAAAGGTGGCCTCCACGAGGCAACGTGAGCGACAAAGAAAGGCTGACAGTTTGTGCCTAAAAGCACAGGCTGCCAGCCTTTTGCTGTCTGCGGAAC
>CALXDU010000063.1 GCA_944387145.1 uncultured Oscillospiraceae bacterium
CGCCCCCATCGTCTTCACCCCCCGCTCCCGTCTGAAGGAGCTGAAAAAGAAGCTGGTTGCCGGTCCGGAAAAGCGGTACTACGCTTTGTCGGAAGTGGGCACCACCAAGCTGCAGATTGCCCTGCTGATCAACGTTCTGCTGGTGGCCCTGTGCGCCGGCGTGACCACCTTGTTTGTGCTGGAAATGATCCCGGAAAACCGGCTGCGGCTGGTGATTTTCAGCCAGGTGCTTTGCATGATGCTCTCTGCCCTGTTTGGCAGTTCTCTGATGATGGACAGCGTAGGCGATCTGCTGAAGGGCCGCTTCACCCTGAACACATTGCTGACACTGACCTTCGCCGCCTGCATGGTGGATGGCGCTTTCTGCCTGATGGAGCTGCGGGTTCCCTGCTGCGCCGCCTTCTGCCTGGAAATGACCATGGCTCTGTGGGCCAGACTGCAGCAGCGCAATACGGAACTTTCTCAGATGGATACCATGCGCAAGGCTGTGCGTCTGCATGGTCTGGTTCGGGTCAGCGATTACTTCCAGGGCAAGGACGGTCTGCTGCGCACCGAAGGCGAAGTGGAAGATTTTATGGAAACCTATGACCGCACCTCCGGCCCTCAGCTGGTCCAGTCCATTTACGGCGGTCTGAGCCTGCTGGCCTGCATCTGCATTGCCGTGTTTGCCGGTCTGTTCCATGGCCTCAGCATGGGCGTGCAGATTCTGTCCACCAGCCTGTTGGTGGCCGTGCCCGCCACATTCTTTATTTCCGTTTCCCGTCCCACCTCCATTTTGGAGCAGCGGCTGCATATGGTAGGCGCTGTGCTGTGCGGCTGGCAGGGCGTAAAGGGTCTGGGCGGCAAGGTGGCCTTCCCCCTGAATGACCACGATCTGTTCCCCCAGGGAAGCACCAAGCTCAACGGTGTGAAATTCTACGGCAATCGCAACCCGGATGACATCGTCAGCTATTCCGCCTCCCTGATCAGCATTGCCGGCGGCGATTTGGTGCCGGTGTTCCAGCAGCTGCTGTCCAGCCGGGGCGCTTCGGAATACCCTGTGGAGAATTTCCAGAACTACGGTGACGGCGGCATCGGCGGTGAAATCTGTGGAGAACCGGTGCTGCTGGGCAGCCTGAACTTCCTGCAGGATATGGGTGTGGAAATCCCGGAAGGCACCATGGTCAACCAGGCGGTCTATGTGGCTGTGGATGGTCAGCTGTGTGCCGTCTACGCCATCACCTACGCTAAGATGCGTTCTTCCGCTGCCGGTCTGGTAACCCTGTGCGGCTACTCCAAGCTGACCCCTGTGATGCTCTGTGATGACTTTATGTTAACCGAGAGTTTCCTCCAGGCCAAATTCGATATCAAGACCCGCCGGATGGCCTTCCCCGACCGGGAAGTCTCCCGGCAGCTGCGCCAGGTTCAGCCCAATCCGGAAGCTCCGGTACTGGCTATGACCACCCGGGAAGAACTGGTCAGCGCAGCCTATGCCGTCACCGGCGCCCGTGCCCTGCGCACCGCAGCAAAGCTGGGTGTCACCATCCACCTGATTGGCGGCATTCTGGGTATGCTGATTATGCTGGTGCTGGCACTGCTTGGCAACACCGAGCTGCTGACACCCACCAACATTTTGCTGTATCAGCTGGTCTGGGCAATTCCGGGACTGCTGGTCACGGAATGGACCCGCATCGTATAATGCTTTTACCGGGAAGCCACACCAGGGCTTCCCGGCATTTCTATACTGCATTGGGAATTTACCGGAAAAAAGGTTGCAAATTGTAAACTTTTGCGATATAATAAACGGACATTGAGATGCACCACTCGATAAGGAGGAACCCATATGACTCGCAAACCCCTTTTGTCTCTGATTGCCCTGGTAACTCTGCTGTCGCTGACCTTCACCGGCTGCGGTAAAAAGCAGGAACAGACCCAGCCCACACAAGAAAGTTCCCAGGCCGTGGTTTCCAGCGAAGCCGGCATGTCCTGGTCCATGAATGCTACCACCTGGAGCAGCCCCAACGGTGCTACCGTCAACCTCACCCTCACCCCGGGCGATGACAGCTACGATGGCGTTTCCTTTGTGGTTCGTCTGGAAGGTGAAGAGATTGCCAATGTTCCCTGTGAGCGGGAAGGCGAGAACTACGTTGCCTCCGCAGACCTGAACGCAGCAGATGGCTACTGCTATTACGCCGTGATTTCCGCCGACGGCACCACCTCGGAAATGGACCTGAACACCCCCACCAACCTCACCGATGAAACCCTGGTCAACATGGCCTCCGCTCTGAATTCCTACTGCAATGTGCTGGTAGAATCTTCCGACTTTGACGGCAAGACCCTGACCATCACCGGCGGTGAAGTCCAGGTGCAGCTGCCCCGGATTACCAATGACGGCCAGCCCATTACCCCCAAGGAAGCCTTGATGATTCTGACCATGGACGGTGAAGATGTGGCCCAGCAGTCCATTACCCTCACCACCACCGACGGCACCAACAGCTACGGCTGCTCTTTGAATGCTGTTTCCTTCCCGGTTCCGGAAATGGAGGAAGATCATCAGCTGTACCTGCGTCTGGATGTGACGCTGTCCAACGATCAGATTCTCTCCGCTCCCGGCGGTACCTGGTACTATTCCGGCGGAGAACTGCTGCTGGCTGTGGGCTGATTTTTCCAATTTCATAGCAAAAATGTACCGCTCTTGTCAGCGGTACATTTTGCATTTTGACCAAATCCACATTTTGGGAGAAAGAATGGGAAAAACATCCGGATTTTTTCTGTTTTCCCCGGTTTTCTCTTGAGATATTTGCAGTGAATTTCTTCCTTCCAGCGCCAGCTTCTGCATTTTCAACAAATTTCCGTCTATTGCTCCTAAATTTATGTGAATACTATAAAATCTTGAAAAAATTGAATTTTCACGATTGATTTTATGGTACATTTGTCTTACAATAGGTTGCGAACGGATTGAAATAGTCTGTCCAAGTTCTGTCCTGCCGAGGTGAGGTTTTTGCTGAATATCGTACTGGTGGAGCCGGAGATTCCTCAGAACTGCGGCAACATTGCCCGCACCTGCGCCGCCACCGGAGCAAACCTCCATCTGATCCGCCCCCTGGGCTTTGATATTTCGGAAAAGGCCGTCCGTCGGGCTGGGTTGGATTACTGGCATCTGGTGTCGGTTTCGGTTTACGATAACCTGGCCGATTTTTTCGCCAAGAACACTGTGGAGGAAATGTGGTGTCTTTCCACCAAAGCTCCCCGCAGCTACACCCAGACACAGTTCCATGACGGGTGTTACCTCTTCTTTGGCAAAGAGACCAAGGGTCTGCCGGAGCCATTTCTGGAGGAGCACTACGACCAGTGCGTCCGCATCCCCATGCGCAGCGATGCCCGCAGCTTGAATCTGAGCAATGCGGTGGCCATTACCGTGTATGAAGCCCTGCGGCAGCTGTCCTTCCCTGATTTGCAGGATTATGGAAAAATGCGGGACTGACCTTTCAGGCAGCGTGCCTCCTGCCCGGAAGATCCCCGATAATGTTATGGAGGAGTAACTATGAACTACAACAAGAAGTCTATTGAAGACATCGACGTAGCCGGCAAGCGCGTGCTGTGCCGCTGTGATTTCAACGTTCCCACCAAGAACGGTGTCATCACCTCCGACAAGCGGATTGTTGCCGCTCTGCCCACCATCCAGTACCTGATTGCCCACAAGGCCAAGGTCATTCTGTGCTCTCACATGGGCAAGCCCAAGGGCGAGTGGAAGCCCGAGCTGAGCCTGAAGGTGGTTGCCGACCGTCTGAGCCAGCTGCTGGGTCAGGAAGTCATCATGGCTGCCGACGTAGCCGGTGAGGACGCCAAGGCCAAGGCTGCCGCTCTGGGCGAAGGCCAGGTCATGCTGCTGGAGAACACCCGTTACATCAAGGGCGAGACCAAGAACGATCCCGAGCTGAGCAAGGAGCTGGCTTCCCTGGCCGACATCTTTGTCAACGACGCTTTCGGTACCGCTCACCGCGCTCACTCCTCTACCGCCGGTGTGGCTGACTACCTGCCCGCCGTCTGCGGCTACCTGGTGCAGAAGGAAGTTTCCATCATGGGCAAGGCTCTGGCTAACCCCGAGCGTCCCTTCGTTGCCATCCTGGGCGGCGCCAAGGTTTCCGACAAGCTCAATGTTATCAACAACCTGCTGGAGAAGGTGGACACCCTGATCATCGGCGGCGGTATGGCTTACACCTTCCTGGCTGCCAAGGGCTACTCCGTTGGCAACTCCCTGCTGGACGACACCAAGATCGACTACTGCAAGGAAATGATGGCCAAGGCTGAAGCCAAGGGCGTCAAGCTGCTGCTGCCCATCGACACCGTTGTGGCTGACAGCTTCCCCTCCCCCATCGACGGCCCCGTTTCTGTGGAGACCGTGAATGTGGATTCCATCCCTGCCGGCAAGGAAGGCCTGGATATCGGCGAGAAGACCCGTGCCCTGTTTGCTGACGCTGTGAAGAGCGCCAAGACCGTTGTCTGGAACGGCCCCATGGGCGTGTTCGAGAACCCCACCCTGGCTGCCGGCACCATTGCCGTTGCTCAGGCTCTGGCTGACTCCGAGGCCATCACCATTGTTGGCGGCGGCGACAGCGCTGCTGCCTGCGAACAGCTGGGCTTCGCTGACAAGATCACCCACATCTCCACCGGCGGCGGCGCTTCCCTGGAGTTCCTGGAAGGCCTGGAGCTGCCCGGCATTGCCTGCCTGCAGGATAAGTAAGGCTTCTATCTGGCGTTTTGCAGGGGCCGGTGCATGCATCGGCCCCTTTCCCCGGCCTGCCTTTCCCCTGTTTGGGAACGGAAAAACACATTTAATTTGTATATTCACATGGTGTAACACATCCATGTTGTAATAAAAGGAGAAAAGAAAATGAATCGTAAGTATCGTAAGACCGTCATTGCCGGTAACTGGAAGATGAACAAGACCCCCTCCGAAACCAAGGAGTTTATGACCCAGCTGAAGGCTATTATGCCCAAGGGCCGTTGGTGTGATGTGGCTCTGTGCGTTCCCGCTGTGTGCATCCCCGCTGCTGTCCGCGCTATGCGGGAAACCCGTGTGGGCATCGGCGCTGAGAACTGCAACGCCAACCCCTCCGGCGCTTACACCGGCGAAATCGCCACCAACATGCTGACCGATGCCGGCTGCAAGTACGTCATCATCGGCCACTCCGAGCGCCGCGCCATGGGCGAAACCGACGCTGACATCAATGCCAAGGTTCTGGCCGCTCTGGAAGCTGGTCTGATCCCCATCCTGTGCTGCGGCGAGAGCCTGGAGCAGCGCAACAGCGGTGTTACCGCTGAGTGGATCACCATGCAGATCAAGCTGGGTCTGGCTGGCGTGCCCGAAGACAAGATCCGCAAGGTCATCATCGCCTACGAGCCCATCTGGGCCATCGGCACCGGCCTGACCGCTACCCCCGAGCAGGCTGAGGAAGTCTGCGAAATGATCCGCAGCGTAGTGCGCAAGCTGTACTCTTCCAAGAACGCCCGCGCCATCTCCATCCTGTACGGCGGTTCCATGAACGAGAAGAACGCCTTCGAGCTGCTGGCTCAGCCCGACATCGACGGCGGCCTGATCGGCGGCGCTTCCCTGGTTCCCGAGAAGTTCGTCAAGATCATCGAAGCTGCCAACCAGCCCACCGTGTAATTTCGCTTTCTCAAGGGAGCAGCCCATGGCTGCTCCCTTCCGTTTTTATGGAGGATACCCATGCAAACCTTACTGCTTTCCGCCGATCAGCCCCAAACGGCTGCCATTGCGGCGGAACTGATTCAAAAGGGGGAACTGGTGGCCATTCCCACGGAAACCGTCTACGGTCTGGGTGCCAACGGCCTGGACGAGGAAGCCGTGGCCAAGATTTTCCTCGCCAAGGGCCGCCCCCAGGATAACCCTCTGATTCTGCACATCTGCGGTGCCGAGCAGATGGAACTGTTCTGCCACCACATTCCCCAAAGCGCTTATGATCTGGCCCAGGCTTTCTGGCCCGGCCCGCTGACCATTGTGCTGCCTGCCCGGGATGTTGTCCCCCGCAGGACCACCGGCGGACTGAATACCGTGGCAGTGCGCTGCCCGGACAACGCCGTGACCCGGGAAATCATCCGCCTGTCCGGGGTGCCCATTGCCGCCCCTTCTGCCAACATTTCCGGCAAACCCTCCACCACCACCGCAGAGCATGTGCTCCACGACCACGACGGCAAAATCGCCGCCATTGTAGACGGCGGTCCCTGCCGTGTTGGGGTGGAATCCACCATTGTGGATCTGACCGAAGAGCGGCCCCGGCTGCTGCGTCCCGGTGGAATCGGTCCGGAGCAGCTGCTGGAAGTTCTGGGGGATCTGGTCATTGACAAGGCCGTCACCGCCCAGATTGACAAGGATACCGTTGTCAAGGCTCCCGGCATGAAGTACCGCCACTATGCCCCTGTGGAGCCGGTGGTCATTGTCTCCGGCAGCCGGGAAAAGGCTGCTGCTTATATTCATCGCCACTTTACTCCGGGAGATCGGGTGCTGTGCTTTGAAGAGGAGCTGCCTTTGTACGAAGGCTGCAATCCCCTGTCTTACGGACAGGAAGCGGACGTGAACACCCTTTCCGCCGGCCTGTTCGCCGCCCTGCGGGAGCTGGATGATCCCAGCATCCACCAGGTCTATGCCCGGTGCCCGGTAGGCGGGGGCGTAGCCTACGCCGTGCAGAACCGGCTGCGCAAGGCCGCTGCCTTCCACATTGTGGATGCGGAGGAAGAGGCATGATTCTGGGCATTACCGGCGGCACCGGCTGCGGAAAAACCACCCTGCTGCAGCTGATTGCTGACCAAGGAGGAATGGTTCTGGACTGCGACGCCATTTACCACCAGCTTCTTTCCACCGATGCCCAGCTGCTTTCTCAGATTGAAGCCCGGTTCCCAGGCACCGTGGAAAATGGGATTTTGCAGCGGAAAAAGTTGGGAAATCTGGTCTTTTCTGACTCCAGCGCCCTGGAGGATCTGAATAAAATCACCCACAGCGCCGTGGTTTCCCAGGTGCGCCGCAGCCTGAAGGCCAAACATTCCCTGGCAGCCATTGATGCCATCGCCCTGTTTGAAAGCGGGCTGGATCAGCTGTGTGATATTACCGTAGCCGTCACCGCTCCCACGGAAGACCGGGTGCAGCGGCTCATGGCCCGGGACGGCATCAGCCAGGACTACGCCCGCCGCCGGATTGCAGCCCAGCCGGAAGAAAGCTGGTTCCGAGAAAAATGCGCCTATGTACTGACCAACGACGGAAGTCCTGCACAGTTCCGTGACAAATGCCTTGCTTTTTTACAGCAACTCGGTATAATAGGAGAAGAAATCATACCCAAAGGAGAGATTGATTTATGACGACTGAAGAACTCCGGGAGTCTCTGCTGATGAAGCCCAAGAACGGCCTGCGTCAGCTGACTGCCCAGCAGCGTGAAGAAATGGAAACCTACTGCAAAGGCTACATGGCCTTTATCGACGCCTGCAAGACCGAGCGGGAAGCGACCGCCTGGGCTGTGCAGGAAGCGGAAAAGCGGGGCTACCGCCCCTTTGTCCCCGGCATGGATGTCAAGCCCGGTGACAAGATCTACTACAACAACCGGGATAAGGCCATCGCTCTGGCGGTGATCGGCTCCGAGTCTCTTTCCAAGGGCGTCAATATCTGCGCCGCCCATGTGGACTCTCCCCGGATGGACATTAAGCCCAATCCTCTGTACGAGGACGGCGAAATTGCCTACTTCAAGACCCACTACTACGGCGGCATCAAGAAGTACCAGTGGCCCACCATCCCCCTGGCTCTGCACGGTGTGGTGTACCGCAAGGACGGCACCGTGGTCACCATCACCATCGGCGAAGATGACAACGATCCTGTGCTGATGGTCACCGACCTTCTGATCCACCTGGCTGCTGACCAGATGCAGAAGACCCTGGCCAAGGGCATCGAAGGCGAGCAGCTGAACGTGCTGCTGGGCACCGAGCCTCTGGAAGGCGAAGGCGCCGACCTGGTAAAGCTGAACATCATGAAGCTGCTCAACGAGAAGTACGGCCTGATCGAGTCCGACTTCCTGTCTGCCGAACTGACCGTTGTCCCCGCCGGCCGCTGCCGGGAGGTGGGTCTGGACCGCAGCCTGCTGGGTGCCTACGGCCACGACGACCGGGTGTGCGCTTATGCCGAGCTGGATGCCCTGTTTGCTGTGGAGAATCCCACCAAGACTGCCGTGTGCATTCTGGCTGACAAGGAAGAGATCGGCTCCGTGGGCATTTCCGGCATGCAGAGCCAGTTCTTCGAGCACTTCGTGGGCGGCCTGTGCGATGCCCAGGGTGTGAAGCTTTCCGACTGCTTCGCCAACTCCTTCTGCCTGTCTGCCGACGTGTCCAACGCCTTCGACCCCAACTTCCCCGAGGTCAGCGACAAGCGCAACAACTCCCTGCTCAACTACGGTGTTGCCATCTGCAAGTACACCGGTTCCCGGGGCAAGGGCGGCGCTTCCGACGCTTCTGCCGAGGCCATGGGCCATGTGCGCACCACGCTGAACAACGCCGGTGTCATCTGGCAGATTGCTACCCTGGGTAAGGTTGACCAGGGCGGCGGCGGCACCGTGGCTGCTTACATGGCCAACCGGAACATCGTCACCGTAGACGCCGGTGTGCCGGTGCTGAGCATGCACGCTCCCATCGAACTGGTTTCCAAGTTGGACTGCTACGAAACCATGCTGGCCTGCAAGGCAATCTATCTGGCCTGATAAACGCACTTCGCGCGGCGCTGTCTCGCATTGAGACGAACGCCGCGCGAATTTTATGTATGTTTTATAATTCCGGACCGCCTCTGTAAACGCCCGGAACGCCTTCCAGATCCTCCGGCAGCATGCTCAGTTTTCTACCGGCCCGCACTGCTTGGAACAGCTCCCAGACCACCCAAAGATGAAACAGGAAATCCACCAGGTTTTCCATGGGGTTGTCCATCAGCAGCCAAGTAAAGCCCGCCAGGAAAAGCGTGTCCAGCAGGAAGAGCACCAGTGCCGCCACCAGCCAGCCGTAACGCTTCTTGCTCAGCAGCCAGCACAGCAAGAAAATTCCCAGAATCACCACACTAATTCCCAGTGCGATCAGCGTGTAGGTTCCGGTGACGTCCCAGCTGCCGTTGGTGAAGGCATTGTCAAATCCTTTGCCGAAGGCAGTCAGATAGTAAGGAAGGGATGCGGAAAACAGGAAGTAGGAATTGAAATCCAGCAGCAGAAATGCGACATTGACAACCGTGAAAATCAGCACCAGCATCAGGCTGTACCTTCCACCCCGCATTTTGTTTTCCAGATAGGCCCGGGTACCTTTCTGGGGTTTGTCCGTTTTGTTTACCATAATGGTTTCTCCTCTCTTTTTGTATCCGCTGTTACTATAGCAAAGGCCGTTCCGGATTGCAATAGCGTGTGAGAATAAGTTCCACACTTTCTCCCATCTTGACATTTCCACTTCCCCAGAGTATAATACACCTAATTTCATAGGACAGTTCGTGACCATCCTGTCGGTAAACAAAACTAGGGAATTTCAGATGGGCGCATTGCGCTCATTTTTTGTTGTCATGGTCACAGCTGCGCCATTTTTACAAAGGAGCTTTGATTCATGACCAAACAAGTTCGATTCCTGACCCAAGCAGCCATCATCGCTGCCCTGTACGCCGTGCTGACCCATATGCAGAATCTGCTGGTTCCTGGCAGCACCACCTGGATGATCCAGATGCGCATATCCGAGGCCCTGTGCGTGCTGGCCTTCTTCACCCCCGCAGCCATTCCCGGGCTGACCCTGGGCTGTCTGGTGTTCAATATCACCTACGCTGCTGCGCTGCCGCTGGATTTTGTCATCGGCTCCGCCGCCACCTTGGTTGCAGCAGAGGTGATGTGGCTGACCCGGAAGGTCACCATCAAGGGCTACCCCCTGCTGGGTATGCTGATACCCGCATTGAGCAACGCCATCTTCGTCGGCTGGGAGCTGTCGGTGTACATCGGCGGCGGCTTCTGGATCAATGCGCTGTATGTGGCCCTGGGAGAAGCTGCGGTGCTGCTGGTACTGGGAAGCATTCTGTACTACGCCATGAAAAAGCGTCATCTGGATGCAGCCCTCTTCAATTGTTAATATGGAAGCCGGGAACCCCTTTGGGTTCCTGTAAGTTTGTCAATGATGTGTTACAGATTGGGAAAAGCAAATAAGACCTGTTTCGGGGAACGCCAGGAGAGAGGG
>CALXDU010000064.1 GCA_944387145.1 uncultured Oscillospiraceae bacterium
CACCGGTATCGTCGTTCAGAACCTGCTGACCGGGGAAGAAACCACAGTTGACTGCGACGGTATTTTCATCAGCATTGGCAGAAAGCCTGCCACAGCCTTGATGGATGGTCAGGTGGAACTGGACAAATCCGGATACATTCTGGCAGATGAAACCACCCGAACCTCTTGCCCTGGTGTGTTCGCCGTGGGAGACGTGCGGACAAAGGCGGTGCGCCAGATTGTGACTGCGGCATCCGATGGAGCGGTGGCTGTTCACTTTGCCGAAGAATACCTGGCAGGGCTGTAACGCCGGCATTGACATATTGGCAAACTCCGGTATAATGGAACCATCTACTTTGAATTTACTGAGGGAAAATGCCATGAATCGGGAAAATAAACGCAAACAATACGAAAAAGGCTACTACAAAACCCACGCCTGCCAGGAAGCCTTTACCTGCAAAAACTGCGGACGTCTGGTAGTGCCTGCGGGAGCGGGCAGCGATCACCGAAACCACTGTCCCAACTGTCTGTACAGCCTTCATGTGGACATTGAACCGGGAGACCGGGAGTCCGACTGCGGCAGCCTGATGGAGCCGGTGGCAGTTTGGGTTCGGGGCAAGGGCGAGTGGGCCATTATCCACCGCTGCCGCCGCTGCGGCGAGCTCAGCTCCAACCGGGTGCTGGCTGACGATAACCCCATGAAGCTCATGTCCATTGCCATGAAGCCTCTGGCCAATCCTCCGTTCCCTCTGGAACGCATTGAGGAAATGACCGCCATGATGGGCGGCGAAGGGCAGATGCCTTCTTTCGGGGAAAACACCCAGGAATAAAGAAAATCCGGCGAAGGCCTGCACAGGGCTTCGCCGGATTGGTGTTTTAAGGGATGGAATGCAGGATCTCCTGGGCAATCTCTTTGCGGGAAGTACAGCGATCCATGGCCTGTTTCTCAATGTAGCGGTGGGCATCCGGCTCGCTCATGTGATACGTTTCAATCAGCAGCCATTTGGCCCGGTTGACCAATCGAATTTCCTCCATTTTTTCTTCCACGGTGGAGGCCCTCTTTTCCAGGCGACGCATCCGCTCTCTGGCGGCAGCCATCCATTTGAGGCTCTGCTGTAATGTCTGGGCAGGCGTGGGCTTTGCCAGCGTAAATATCCCTTGGGAAAGAACCTTGGCGTTGGTCTGCTCGTAGACTTCAGCCCGAACCAGAAGCAGCACTACACTGCCGGGACACTGGCTGGCATCAATTGCGAACCGTGTACCGAATTCATCGGGAAGGGGGGCGTTGATGATGATAAAATCAAAACTTCTGCGCAGCAGCTCCCGACGGGCAGCGGCAGCATTGGCGGCAATACACACCGGGGAATATTCCGTTTCCGGAAGCATGGGCATCAGGGCGTCTAAGAATTTCTGCACCCCGCAAACCACCAGAACACTGTAACATCGCTCTTGATATGCCAGATGGGTTCCTCCTTTCGGTTGAATTTCGGCAGGCTCACCGATTGCAGAAGCAGTCAATCAGAGCCTTGGGGAAGTGCTGGGACAGGAAGGTACTGGCGGCTGCGCTGCGGATGGCAGTGGGCAGGGACAGGGGCAGGGTCTGCAAATGGGCCACGTCCCATTGTGCGGCGGTGAACAGATTCACATTTGCCGCCTGGGGCAGGGGAAGCTGCTGGGAAATTCCTTCCAGACCGGCCCAGATCAGCAGCGCAAAGGCAAGATAGGGATTGGCGGTGCAGTCCGGAGAGCGCAGCTCTGCCCGCCGGTATTCTCCGTGGGCAGCGGGAATCCGCACCAGCATGGAGCGGTTGTCATTGGACCAGGAAATGAACTTCGGGGCTTTGTGAGAGCCAAGCCGGCGATACGACTGCTCCGTGGGGTTCAGGAACAGGGTGATTTCCGGCACCCGGTTCAGGATGCCTGCCAGCATGTGCTGCATCCGGCTGTCCCCCGGGCCTTGTACAGAGACGTTGATGTGAAATCCGCTGCCGGGGTGTTCCGGCAGGGGCTTGGGAGAAAAGTCTGCGGCCAGACCGTTCCGGGCGGCGATGGTTTTTACCACGGTGCAGAAGGTATGGGCGTTGTCCGCAGCGCTGAGGGCATCGGAATAGCGAAAATCAATCTCATTCTGGCCCGGGCCTTCCTCATGATGGGAAGATTCCGGCTGAATGCCCATTTGCTCCAGAGTCAGACAGATTTCCCGGCGGACATTTTCACACTTATCCTCCGGGGCAACATCCATGTAGCTGGCCTGGTCATAGGGAATTTTGGTAGGCTGACCATTTTCGTCCAGCTGAAACAGGTAAAATTCCAGCTCCGAGCCAAAGGCAAAGGTGTACCCGGCCTCGGCTGCGTCGGCAATGGCCCGCTTGAGAATCCCCCGGCTGTCCAGGGGGAACAAGGTGTCGTCGGGGTGGGTAATGGTGCAGAACATCCGAACCACCCGCCCATGCTCCGGCCGCCAGGGCAGAACCATAATGGTGGCGGGGTCAGGATGCAGGAACAGGTCCGAATGTACTTCGTCACCAAATCCGGCAATGGCAGAGGCATCCAGGGCAATGCCATAACGGAAAGCCCGTTCCAGCTCCTGAGGCATAATGGAGATGTTCTTGGGGCGGCCGAAGCAGTCGCAGAAGGCAAGACGGATGAATTTTACATCCTCTTCCTGAATATATTGCATAACCTCTTGAGGTGTATATTCCATAGGGAAACCTGCTTTCTTGTGAAGATATGGGCTTCCGGAAAAACCGGAATGGAATATGTTTACTATAGCACATTTGCGCCAGGGTTTCCACTGGTTTTTCGGCTGGGGCCGCCCATGGCGAACTTAGCAATATAGCTAAAGAAAAAGATATTTTTTGTGCAAGGTGTTGACAAAGGAAAAAACTTGTTGTAACATAAAACAGCAAGGGCAAAGGCGTCTTTGAGTGTGTACTCTTAGACGCCTTTGTCGATTTTTTGTTCGTAATTATGCCTGTGAGAACCGGCGGTGAATGGGTAACCTGGGATAACAGTCCCAGGCATCTGGGAAGAATATCCCCGTATGCCCCGGAACTCCTGGCAGATATCAAAATGCTGTATCGGGAGGAACAATATGGAAAAGGGTAAACAGCTTTACGAAGGAAAGGCAAAGAAGGTATTTGCTACAGAAGATCCCCAGCTGCTGATTGTCTCGTATAAGGATGACGCTACCGCCTTCAATGGCCTGAAAAAGGGAAGCATCGCCGGAAAAGGCATTATCAACAACCAGATGAGCAACCGGCTGATGGCGAAGCTGGAAACCGCAGGCATCCCTACCCACTATGTCCAGGAACTGAATCAACGGGAAACCCTGGTGAAAAAGGTATCCATCGTACCGCTGGAAGTCATTGTGCGCAACATTGCCGCAGGCTCTTTTTCCAAGCGTTACGGTGTGGAGGAAGGCGTGGTATTTGATCAGCCTACCATTGAGTTCTCCTATAAGAATGATGAACTGGGCGACCCGCTGCTCAACCGCTACCATGCCCAGGCCATGCACCTGGCAACGCCCCATGAAATTGACATTATCCAGACTTATTCCTTCCAGGTCAATGAATTCTTGAAGAAATTCTGGAAAAGCTGCGGCGTGACACTGGTGGATTTCAAGCTGGAATTCGGCCGCCTGGAAGACGGCACCATTGTGCTGGCAGACGAAATCAGCCCGGATACCTGCCGGCTGTGGGACGCCAAGACCGGAGAAAAGCTGGACAAAGACCGTTTCCGCCGGGATATGGGCGGCGTGGAAGAAGCATACGAAGAAATCATGCGCAGACTGGAAGCAAACCTGTAATTTGGAGGAAAACCAATGCAAACTTGTGCGATTGTTGGTATCAACTGGGGCGATGAAGGCAAGGGCCGGATGGTGGACCTGCTGACCCGGGATTTTGATGTGGTGGTGCGCTACCAGGGCGGCGGCAACGCTGGTCATACGGTGATCAATTCCTATGGCAAATTCGCTCTGCATCTGCTGCCTTCCGGAATTTTCCGCCCGGGTGTCGTGAACATTCTGGGCAACGGTGTTGCCCTGGACCCGGAGAACCTCTGGCAGGAGATGGAGCAGGTTACATCCCAGGGTGTTGCGCTGACTCCGGAGAATCTGAAAATCAGCGACCGGGCATCTGTGCTGATGCCCTGGCACCGGGTTCTGGACGGACTGGAAGAAGCCCGTCTGAAGGATAAAAAATACGGCTCCACCAAGCAGGGGATTGCACCGTTCTATTCTGACAAATACCAGAAGAAAACCATTCTGGCAGGCGAGCTGCTGTATCCGGAGCATCTGAAGTCCCATCTGCAGGATCTGCTGGAGTGGAAAAATCTGACCCTCACCGGCGTTTACGGCGCCCCTGCCGTGACCATGGAAGAGCTGGAGCAGTGGCTGGACAATTACTGTGAAAAAATCAAGCCTTTTATCTGCGATACCGGCGCTTTCCTGGCCCAGGCCCAGAAGGAAGGAAAGAAGATCCTCTTTGAGGCCCAGCTGGGTGCACTGCGGGATCTGGACTACGGTATCTATCCTTACACCACCTCTTCCAATGCCATTGCTGCCTATGCACCGGTGGGTTCCGGACTGCCCAGTGTGAAGCTGGACGAAGTGGTGGGCGTAGTAAAGGCCTACTCCACCTGTGTCGGTGAAGGCCCCTTCGTCTGCGAACTGTTCGGAGAGGAAGCCGAGCAGCTGCGTCAGGCTGGCGGTGAATACGGCGCCAAGACCGGCCGCCCCCGTCGAGTAGGCCCGGTGGATATTGTGGCTACCCGCTATGGCGTGGAAGTTCAGGGAGCAACCAACATTGCCCTGACCAAAATGGATGTGCTGAGCTATATGGATAAAATTCCTGTGTGCAGCCACTATACCCTGGACGGCCAGACCATCGACCGGTTCCCGTTCCCCACACTGCTGAACCAGGCAAAGCCTGTGATCGAATATATGGAAGGCTGGAAGTGTGATATTTCCGGCGTCAGAACCTGGGAGGAGCTGCCCCAGGCTGCCAAGGACTATGTCCTGTACCTGGAAGAGCAGATCGGCTGCCACATTGGCTACGTTTCCGTAGGCCCGGAGCGGGACAGCATCATTTATAGATAAGGAGAGAATCATGAAAGACCATTATGAATCCCCCTTGAGTTCCCGATACGCATCGGAATATATGCTCCGGCTTTTCTCCAGCGATATGCGCATCCTGACCTGGAGACGGCTGTGGGTTGCCCTGGCCCGTGCAGAGCAGGAACTGGGTCTGCCGGTTACGAAGGAGCAGGTGGAGCAGCTGGAAGCCCATCTGACGGACATTGACTACGCCTGTGCCGCGGCCCGGGAAAAAGAAGTGCGCCATGACGTGATGGCCCATGTCTACGCCTACGGCAAAGTGGCACCGGAGGCAGCAGGTATCATCCACCTGGGCGCTACCAGCTGCTATGTGACCGACAATGCCGACCTGGTGATCTACCGCCAGGGCCTGGTGTACCTGAAAGAACAGCTGAAGAAGGTGCTGGCCAATCTGGCAAAATTTGCTGAAACCTACAAGGCTATGCCCACGCTGGGCTATACCCACTACCAGCCTGCCCAGCTGGTGACAGTGGGCAAGCGGGCAACGCTGTGGATGCAGGATTTTGCCACTGACCTGGAAGAGCTGGAATTTGTGATTCACAGCATGAAATTCCTGGGCTGCCGGGGCACCACCGGCACCGAGGCCAGCTTCCTGGAACTGTTTGACGGCGATCGGGAGAAAATTGACGAGATGAACCGGCGCATCAGCGCCGCTTTCGGCTTTGAAAGCTGCTTCGATGTCTGCGGCCAGACTTATCCCAGAAAGCTGGACAGCCGGATTCTCAATTGCCTGTCTTCCATTGCCCAGAGCTGCTACCGGATGGCAAATGACATCCGCCTGCTGCAGCACGACCGGCAGGTGGAAGAACCCTTTGAAAGCAGCCAGATCGGATCTTCTGCCATGGCTTACAAGCGCAACCCCATGCGCAGCGAGCGAATCTGCTCTCTGGCCCGGTATCTGATGGCGGACGCCATGAACGCTCCCATGACTGCCTCTACCCAGTGGCTGGAGCGGACCCTAGACGATTCTGCCAACCGCCGGATCTCCATGCCCGAGGGATTCCTCTGCGCCGATGCCATTTTGCGTCTGGCACAGAATGTCACCGACGGCCTGCATGTCAACGAAAAAATCGTGGAAAAGACCGTCCGGGAGTACCTGCCCTTCATCGCTACGGAAAATCTGATGATGGAAGCGGTCAAGCGGGGCGGCGACCGGCAGCAGATCCACGAGATCATCCGCACCTGCTCCATGGAGGCTACCGCCCGGATGAAGGCCGGAGAAAGCTGGGATCTGCTGGCATCTCTGGCAGAGCATGAAGAGTTCGGCATGACCAAGGAAGAGATGGAAGCCGTGCTGGAGCCTTCTTTGTACATCGGCAGATGCCCGGAGCAGGTAGAGCGGTATCTGGAAAAACTGCAGCCTATTTTGTCTGATGTAACCGCAGAAACTGCGGAGATTACCTTATAACGAGGAGTATACCATGGAAGAAAAAATTCTGGTTTTGGACTTTGGCGGCCAGTACAACCAGCTGATTGCCCGCCGGGTTCGGGAGCAGCATGTTTACGCAGAAATCAAGCCCTATAATGGCATTACCCCCCAACAGATTCAGCAGGCGGGCTACCGGGGCATCATTTTTACCGGCGGCCCCAACAGCGTGTATGATCCTCAGTCTCCCCATTATGACCCGGCCGTTCTGGAGCTGGGCATTCCCATCCTGGGTATCTGCTATGGTGCTCAGCTGATGGCCTATATGGCCGGCGGCCGGGTAGACAGCGCCAAGGATTCCAGCGAATACGGCAAAACCCAGTTCTATACCAGCGGAAGCCTGCTGTGGAAGGATGTTCCCGAAAGCAGCATCTGCTGGATGAGCCATACCGATTATATTGCCCAGGTACCGGAGTCCTTCCGGGTTATTGCCCATACCGACAAGTGCCCCTGCGCTGCCATGTGCAACGAAGAGCGCAAACTCTATGCGGTGCAGTTCCATCCGGAAGTGACCCATACCCAGTTCGGCAAGCAGATCCTGAGCAACTTCCTCTTTGACGTCTGCGGCTGCGGGGGCAGCTGGAAGATGGAGGACTTTGTGGCCCGGTCCATTGAGCAGTACCGTCAGAAGCTGGAAGGCAAGCGGGTGCTGCTGGCCCTGTCCGGCGGCGTGGATTCCTCTGTGGCGGCGGTGCTGCTGCACAAGGCCATCGGCAAGAACCTGATCTGTGTGTTTGTAGACCATGGCCTGCTGCGTAAGGACGAGGCAGACTTTGTAGAAAATACCTTCCGCCAGATTTTTGACCTGAACCTGATCCGGGTCAATGCCCAGGAGCGGTTCCTGACCAAGCTGGCAGGGGTAACCGAGCCGGAGAAGAAGCGTAAGATCATCGGTGAGGAGTTTATCCGGGTCTTTGAGCAGGAAGCCAAGAAGCTGGGCAAGATCGACGTGCTGGTGCAGGGCACCATCTATCCCGACGTAGTGGAAAGCGGCGCAGGCGATGCCTCAACCATCAAGAGCCACCACAATGTGGGTGGATTGCCGGACGTGATTGCCTTTGATGAGATTCTGGAACCTCTGCGGGAACTGTTCAAGGATGAAGTCCGGGAAGTGGGTACTCAGCTGGGCATCCCCAAGGAACTGGTGTGGCGGCAGCCTTTCCCCGGCCCAGGTCTTGCTGTTCGGATTATTGGAGAAATCACCTGGGAGAAGCTGGAACTGCTGCGTCAGGCAGATGCCATTTTCCGGGAGGAACTGGAAAAGGGCGGCGCAAGCTCCAATCAGTACTTTGCCGTGCTGACGGATGTGCGCAGCGTCGGTGTTATGGGTGACGGCCGGACCTACGGCCGGACCATTGCCCTGCGGGCGGTGACCACCGATGACTTTATGACGGCAGAGTGGACCCGGCTGCCTTACGAGGTGCTGGAGAGAGCCAGCAGCCGCATTACCAACGAGGTCAAGGGCATCAGCCGGGTGGTCTATGACATCACCAGCAAACCCCCTGCCACGGTGGAATGGGAGTAATACGAATCCATCTTTGATCCAAATAACGAATCAGGAGGTTTCCTATGTGCGGAATCGTGGGATACACCGGTGTCCAGAACGGAGCGCCGATTTTGTTGGAGGGTCTGAAGAAGCTGGAATACCGGGGCTATGACTCGGCAGGCATTGCAGTGATTCAGGACCGGACCATCCACATTCAGAAGGTCACCGGAAGAATTGCCAACCTGTGTGAAAAGACCCAGGACGGCCTTTTGACACCGGGCTGCACCGGCATCGGGCACACCCGCTGGGCCACCCACGGCGCTCCCACGGATACCAATGCCCACCCCCACGCCAGCAATGATGGACGGTTTGCGGTTGTGCATAACGGTATCATCGAAAACTATGTGGAGCTGCGCCGGGAACTGACGGAAAAGGGCTACCATTTTGAAAGTGAAACCGATACGGAAGTGATTGTCCACCTGGTGGAGCATTACTACCATGGAGATTTTCAGAAGGCAGTGATGAAGACCGCAAACCGTTTGCAGGGCTCCTATGCGTTGGGCATTATCTGTGCCGACGAACCCGGACGGGTGTTCGTGGTGCGGGAAGCCAGCCCCTTGATTCTGGGCGTGGGCATCGGGGAAAATTTCTTTGCCTCGGACGTTACCGCCATGGTTGCGTATACCCGCAATGTGATTTACCTGGAAGACGGGGAGTTTGCCGAACTGACGGCCAATGCCATCCGGGTTTTTGACTGCGCCGGGCGGGAGATTCCCAAACAGATCAACCGGATCACCTGGGACATTCAGGCGGCGGAAAAGGGCGGCTACGACCATTTTATGCTCAAAGAAATCATGGAGCAGCCCCGGGCCGCCAAGGCAACCATTACCCCCAGAATCCAATCCGGGCAGATTCAGCTGGATGATCTGGACCTGGACTTTGGAAATGTCCGCAGAATCCTGATTACCGCCTGCGGCTCGGCGTATTATGCCGGCTGTGCAGGAAAATATACCATTGAAAAACTCTGCCGCATTCCGGTGCAGATGGAGCTTGCCAGCGAGCTGCGCTATGCAGACCCTCTGGTGGATGAGCATACCTTGCTGATTGTCCTGTCCCAGTCGGGAGAGACGGCGGATACCATTGCTGCCATGAAGGAGTGCCGCCGCAGAGGTGCCAAGGTGCTGGCCATTGTCAACGTGGTGGGCAGCACCATTGCCAAGCTGGCAGATTATGTGCTCTACACCTGGGCAGGTCCGGAAATTGCGGTAGCTACCACCAAGGGCTACACTACCCAGCTGCTGGTATTGTATCTGTTTGCGCTATATACTGCAAAGAAGCTGAATACCATAGAGGAAACAGAATATTGCCGTCTGGTATCTTGCCTGAAGGCATTGCCCAAGCAGATGCAGCAGGTGCTGGATATGAACCCGGCCATTCCCAGATTGGCCAAGAAATACCACCAGGCCTATTCCATGTTCTTCATCGGCCGGAATACGGACTATGCCGTGGCATTGGAAGGGGCGCTGAAGATGAAGGAAATTTCCTACATCCACGCCGAATCCTATGCTGCCGGCGAACTGAAGCATGGAACCATCGCCCTGATTCACGAGATGCAGCCGGTGATTGCCCTGTGCTGCAATGAGTCCGTAACGGAGAAGACCATGAGCAACATCATTGAGGTCAAAACAAGAGGGGCGGAGGTGCTGGCAGTTGCCCACCGGGAAAATCAGAAAATTGTCTCTTTGGCGGACGATATGATTTATGTTCCCAAAGTGGACCCCCTGCTGTGCGCCTGCGTGGAGATCATCCCCTTGCAGATGCTTGCCTACCATGTGGCGAAGGAAAACGGATGCGACATTGATAAGCCAATGAATCTTGCCAAATCCGTGACGGTAGAGTGAGAAAAGGAGAAACTGGCATATGACAAAATATATCTTTGTAACCGGCGGCGTGGTTTCCGGTCTGGGCAAGGGCATTACGGCTGCCTCCCTGGGCCGGCTGCTGAAGGCCCGGGGCCTGAAAGTCGCCGCCCAGAAGCTGGACCCCTATATCAACGTTGACCCGGGCACCATGAGCCCGTACCAGCACGGGGAGGTCTACGTCACCGAGGACGGTGCGGAGACGGACCTGGATCTGGGCCACTATGAGCGGTTTATCGACGAAAATCTGAACCAGTATTCCAACCT
>CALXDU010000065.1 GCA_944387145.1 uncultured Oscillospiraceae bacterium
GGCCATAGGCCTCCCGGATGCCTTGGCAAATAGTCAGAAGCTTTGCTTGCATGGTGGGACTTTGGAAGAGATCTTCGCCATTTGGAAGCATGGCGTACTCCATAATTCTGGCCCGGTCTTCGGCGGGAAAGCTCATGGAATAGGTATCCACAAAGGCTCGATCTTCCCCGGTCAGGTAGGTTTCCGGATCTCGCTGTTCGTTTTTCTCAAAGTCGCAATCATAGGAAAAGCCTGCTGGATTCAGCGCTTCCCACTGATCGAAGGCGGTACTGTGGTTGAGAATGTGGGTTTCCATCACATGAAACAGCTCATGGTAAAGGGCTTGCTCTGCGTATTCTCCTGCAGCCAGTACCAAATAGGCATCCCCGTCATTGTCAAAATGCAGACCGCTGGCACTGTCCAGACTGCCGGATTCCACCGTTCCGGTCAAGGAGCGGACGATGCAGAGTTTCAGACTGGAAAATTCGGAAGCGGTGGCGGACAGGATTTCCGGAGGATACTGCCCCAGCCGCTGGTCCAGCAGATTCAGCTCCTGCTGTAAAATGGGCACCAGTGTCTCAGCTTCCAGGTGATAGTCCCAGGGCTGGACGGCAGCAGCGTCCGGCCCAATCAAAATTTCAATGCCGTACTTTTCACTCATCTCCCTGGCGGTTTGCTGGCATTGGGCCAAGGCTACACTGTCGGCTGAGTAGGCGCTGGTGTAGGATTGCTCTCCGGCGGCTTGACCGGTGATATCCCAGCGGCAGAGTGTGGTGCCGGGGTTCTGCTCGTCATATAACAGAAGATATACCTGCTGGCTGTCACCTGCAGCGCTGACAAGCCGGTGCTGGCTTTCCAAGGAAAGGGAGGCCGCTTTTTCTCCGGTAGACAAATCAAAATAGGAAAGCTCCGTGCTTCCATCCGCTGCTTCCTGGCCCGTTACCACGCCGTGGAGAGAGGGGAGGAAATACCATTGGGTAAACGGCCCATCCGGCGTCAGCATCTGAGGAGACTGGCTGGTGTCACCAAAGACCAGTGCCTGTACGGTACCGCTGAGGAAAGAGGCGTAGTAGTGGTTCCCTTGGGTCGTCAGCGAAACCGGGCCGTCATGTTCCGCTGCCAGACGTCCGTCTTTCACGGAAATCAGCAAGGTACGCATTTGGGTTCCTTCCTGAACGCTGCACTGAACTACCGTATCATGCAGATGCAGCCCGCTGACACTTTGGCTGGGATAAGAGAATCCTCTGATCAGCCGACGGATTCCGGTTCTCAGATCCCAGACCCGCAGGGCATTGGCGGTGCAGTAATACAGCACATTCCGGTCAGAGGAGAGTACGGGACTTCCCACTAGTCCATCGGGAGCGGCAATGCTGGCAACTTCCTGTAGTGCCGCATCCAGTACGACGGTTTTCTGCTGTACCGGATCAAAATACGACAGGGCATTCTCCCAGATACGGATGGAGGGATCGTCAGCACTCAGGAAAAATTCCAGAGAAACGGAAGCCGAAACAGAAAGATCTTCTCCCTGAAGCAGAGTCAGGGTGGTGCTTTCACTGCCGGAAAACAGCAGCAGCCCCTTATGGAAGAAATGCAGACAGTACCCGTCCGGCTTTTGGGAGGATAGAACCTGAACGGTTTCGTCGTTGGGTTCAGTAGGGGTATCTGACTGCGTTTGGGTGGGGAGCACTTCGGTGGCCGTGACATCAGGTGTAGTTCCCGCTGCTGCGGATTCCACACACCCACTCAGCAGCAAACAGACACAAAGCAGAAAAAACAAACGCTTCATGCTCATTGTCTCCTTGCAAGGGTATAGTCATCCCCCTGCCGATAGAAGGGACAATGCTGACTGACTGAGGACTGAATGCGGTATACTTCATCCTCATCCAGATCCATCATGCAGTAATATTCGTCATATTCTTCATCATAATCATAGTACCAACAGGTGTCACATTCTGTGGAAAACATGGTTATTCCTCCAAAATCCGGAACGTGAAGGTTCCGTTTTCGTAAATCAGGCAGCTGTTGCTTCCGTCTTTGGGAATTGAGACGCTGCCGGGATTCAGGCAGCGGATGCCGCTGTGTACTTCGTCCAGCTTTACATGGGTGTGGCCGCTTAAAAAGACGCTGCCCTGAGGCAGGGAGGGAAGCTGATCCGGGCTGGCATGATGTCCATGGGTCAGGAAAAACACCGTATCATCGACGTACAGCTGAGAATACTCTGCCATACAGGGGAAGGGAAGAACCATTTGATCTACTTCGGCCTCGCAATTGCCACGAACCGCCAGAATCTTATCCTGATACTGACTGAGCATGGGAATGACTGCTTTAGGGGCGTAATCCCGGGGAAGATCGTTTCTGGGCCCGTGATAAAGAAGGTCCCCCAATAGAATCAGCTTGTCCGGCTGAACCGAATCTACCAGATCACATAGTTTCCGGCACCAGAAAGCGCTGCCGTGAATGTCCGAAGCGATGACCAGTTTCATTTTCTGTTCCTCCTAAAAGTTTCAGCGGGGGATAGCCCCCGCTGGTGGTAGTATGACAAATCAAAGGTTCTCCAGGTAGGTCTGCACATCAAAGGGACGAAGCTGCTCGTCCTTGCGCAGATACAGCGGATGGTGGGGGTGGCCTTTTTTGGTAATGGCTCCTGCGCAGTACCAGCATGCGCCGTAGTCCTGACCTGCCCGGAGCAGATCCTGGAGACATTGGGGCAGATAGTTGCGCTTTTCAATCACGGCGCCCCAGGCAGCCCAGACCGCAGGGTGGGGGGAGAGGGAAAGCACATAACGGAATGCTTCCAGATTCTCCTGATGCAGCCTGGGGTTGCAGCTTTTTTCCATGGTGTTCGGATTGGTTGCACGCTGGGCATAGACATTGAACATGAGAAAACTGTCAAACCCGTTGCCCAAGGCAATCCGCTCCACGGATTTCAGCGTGTTGTCCAGAGCGTCCGGCCGTGCGGTGGAGGGGTTAATGCCCACACAAATCAGAGGATTTTTCCCCCGGGTTCCCAGTATGTACCGGTATTCCGAGTAAAAATTAGGGGCGTAGAGCCATTTGTGAATGTCGTATTCCTCCGAAGGGGTATTGGCAGCTTCCAGGGCCTGCTGAAAGGTTACCAGTTCCAGCTGGGCGGTGGTTCCACTGGGAATGTGTGCCATAATTATACATCCTCCATGGTGGGAAACCACAGGCTCTGAGAGGGGTTGTGGAAGGTGCAGCTTTCCGGGTCATGGCCGGTTTGCAGGCACCACCCGGCAAAGGCGGTATCCAGGAAGGGATACACACCATCCATGGAAGACTGGACGCTGACGCTGCTGCCGTCGGTCATATACAGCTCTACCAGGATGGCACCGCCCTGAATCACATACAGCTTTTGCCCCTGAATCTCCTGATAACGGTATTCCCGATCTTTTTTTCCGAACCGGGAGAGCAGAAAGCTTTCTCCATCATAAAAGATGCCGAAGCTTAAGTAGTGCACCGCAAGTCCCAGTCCCATCAGCAGCACAATAATGCCGCCGATCAGAAGCACCTTACCGTCAGTAAGACCGGTAAAAAAGCCCAGGATACCCAAAACAGACAAGATAACACCAAAAACTCCATATCGTTTGTTGGCCCGGACAGCCAGCCCGGAGCGGTGCTGAGCCTTGCTGCGGAAGGCTTTGGTAAAGGCTTTGTCAATCAGATAGCACAAACCCAAAACCAGGCCGGCCACCAGTAAAATCCCAATCAGTTCCATTATTTCTCTCCTGCAAAGCTGCGAAGCCGTTTTTTGCCCATTCAAGCCCAGAGAACCTGGTCCACGGGGATGTCGTGGGGATCGGTTTCCAGGTTGGGCAAAACCTGAAAGTCGTAGCACAGCGCCAAAGTGGGGTGATTCGGCTCAGCGGCCAAAAATTTGTCGTAAAACCCCCCGCCGTATCCAATCCGGTGTCCCTCCGGGTCAAAGGCCAGCCCGGGCATCAGCACCAGGGCGGTTTTGTCATCGGCAACCGGTTCATCGGCAATGGGTTCCGGGATGCCCCCATAACCCTTGGATACCAAGCTCAGGTCATCCAGATACAGAAAACGCATTTCTTCGCCATAGACCTTGGGAACTGCTACCCGTTTTCCGTCCCGCAGAGCCTGCTCCAGAATGGGCATGGTTCGGACTTCCTGATTGTAGGAAAGATATCCGTAGATGGTTTTGGCAGCCTGGTAAGCAGGGGTGGCGGCAAACATCTGAGCCAGCCGAGCGCTGCGCCGGACAATCTCTTCTTCGGACATAGCCCGCTTTTGTTCCCGGATGTACCGGCGAAGTTGCGTCTTATCCATTTTCAGGCATCCTTTCTGTCTCTTTTGCCGGACGGAACATCCGGAACCACAGGAAAATGGCAATCTGACCGGGAATTCCCAGCAGAAACACCTTCCAGAAATTGTATTGCAGCACCACCAGCAGTGTCACATAAATGCTCAGCAAACTGCCCCAGACGATGCCGGTAATCAGCGCCTGATTCCAGCGGAAATCATGCCAAGCCGAGCGAAGACTCAGCAGCACAATGGCATTGGCGGGGATGGCATAGAAAAACAGCAAATAGCTGTACCGGTCCAAAAAGTCAAACGAGGACAGAATCACGAAGGCCAGCAGCGCCACAAACCAAACCAGGGTGGACGACAGGGCCAGAATCACATTTTTGTTGGCTTTTCGTTTCAGCGCCTTCTCCGAAACCTGGGTCATTGCCTTTTCCAAGGTACCGGGATTACCGGGCAGGGCATCGGGGTCTGCCAGCAGGTCGTTGACTGTTACACCAAACAGTTCGGCCAGCGCCATCAAGGTCAGCACATCCGGCACAGATTCGCCCCGTTCCCATTTGGAAACCGCCTTGTCGGAATAATTCAATTTCTCTGCCAAACCGACCTGTGTCAGTCCGGCCTGCTTGCGATAGGCGGCGATGTTGGCACCGATCTGAAATTTGAGCTTCTCGTCGTCCATGATTTCCCTCCAGAATACAATTGTACTCATTTTATCATAAAAAGAGGGGCATTGCAACCTTAAAAATACCCCAGTCTGGTAAAATCCGGGAAAGCAGAAAAACGGGCGCCGCAGTCTCTGCGGCGCCCGAGGGACATTTTTCAGTTACACAACGTGACCTTTGCGGCGAATCACCTCTACCACATAATCCACATTGTCTTCGCAAACGGCCTTGGTAGGAGCTTCCACCATAACCCGAATCACAGGCTCGGTGCCGGACTCCCGTACCAGGATCCGTCCGCTGTCGCCCAGTTTTGCAGCCACTTCTGCCACAGCAGCCTGGACATCAGGGTCAGCCTGAGCAGCAGCCTTGTCGGCCACCCGGACATTTTTCAGAACCTGGGGATAGAAGGTGAATCCTTCACACAGCTGGCTCAGAGGCTTCTTCTTGGCCAGCATGACTTCCATGACCTTCAGGGAGGTCAGAATACCGTCGCCGGTGGAAGCGTATTTGGAGAAGATAATATGACCGCTCTGTTCACCGCCCAGACGGCAGCCGTTGGCCATCATGTACTCGTAGACATACTTGTCGCCCACGGCGGTTTTGGCGTAGTCGATGCCCAGTTCGTCGAAGGCTTTGTACAGGCCGAAGTTGGACATGACGGTGGTGACAACAGTGTTCATCATCAGTTTGCCCCGCTCTTTCATGTACTTGCCGTACAGATAGAGGATATGGTCGCCGGTGATCACATTGCCCTTTTCATCGACGCACATGCAGCGGTCGGCGTCACCGTCATAGGCAAAGCCCACATCCAGACCATTTTCCACCACATAGCGCTGAAGTACCTCGATGTGGGTAGAGCCGGCGTTGGTGTTGATGTTGTAACCGTCAGGTTCTGCGTTGATCACATAGGTCTTGGCGCCCAGAGCGTCGAAAACAGACTTGGCAATGTTCCAGGAAGAGCCGTTGGCGCAGTCCAGACCAACCCGCAATCCCTTGAAAGAGTACAGACCCAGGGAAATCAGATACCCGATGTAGCGGTTGCGTCCTGCCACATGGTCCACAGTACGGCCGATCTGATCCCGCTTGGCCAGGGGCAGTTCCTCCCAGCTGCGGCCAAAGGCTTCCAGATGACCGTCCAGATAGGCTTCCACCAGGGTAATGACGCTTTCGTCCATTTTCTCGCCAAAGCCGTTGATGAGCTTGATGCCGTTGTCATAGTAGGGATTGTGGCTGGCGGAAATCATGATGCCGCACTCAAAGCCTTCGGTACGAACCACATAGGCAACCGAAGGCGTGGTGGTGACGTGCAGCAAATAAGCATCAGCGCCGGAGGCAACCAGACCGCCTACCAGGCTGTACTCAAACATGTAGCTGCTGCGGCGGGTGTCCTTGCCGATGACAATCCGGGCGGGGCCGTCGTTTCCGTTGCGCCGGCGCAGCTGGGTGTAATACCAACCCAGGAAACGGCCAACCTTGAAGGCATGATCGGCGGTCAGATTGCAGTTGGCTTCGCCCCGAAAGCCATCAGTTCCGAAATACTTTCCCATAGGAATAAGCTCCTTTCACATACAACAAAAAATGCGGAAAAACTTACTTTTTGGCAACAACCACACCGCCGGTTTTCCAGATGCTGTCTGCCGGAACCATGCCCCGGACGCAGGAAGTGGGGTAGATGTTGGTATGTCTGCCAATGACTGTGCCGGGATTGAGAACGCTGTTGCAGCCTACTTCCACAAAATCACCCAGCATGGCGCCGAATTTCTTCAGCCCGGTGGGAATCTGCTCTTCGCCGTTTTTCACCACCACCAGGGTCTTGTCGGACTTGACATTGGAAGTGACGCTGCCTGCGCCCATGTGGGATTTGTATCCCAGAATGCTGTCGCCCACATAGTTGTAGTGGGGTACCTGCACATTGTCAAACAAAATCACATTTTTCAGTTCTACGGAGTTGCCGACCACACAGTTCTCACCCACCAGGGCCGAGCCGCGGATGAAGGCACAGTGGCGTACTTCGGTATTTGCACCGATGATGCAAGGCGCTCCCAGATAAGCGGTAGGCGCGATGACGGCGGTTTTATGTACCCATACATCGGGCTGAATCTGGTTGTAATCTTCCCCCAGCTGGCTGCCAAGGGAAAGAATCAGGGATTTGATCCCACCCAAAGCCTGCCACGGAAAGTCAAAGTCAGACAGGTAAGTTCCTGCCATGGAGTGGGACAAATCAAACAGATCACTTGTTTTAAGCATACTTTTTCCTCCAAATGGCACTCAACGGTGCCGGGAATTGACCTTGATTACTATACATCGCCAAACGGGCCTTGTCAATGACAAAACGCCATTTTGTACAAAAAACGACTATAGATTTTGCAATTTCAACAATCCGGGAGAAAAAAGGGAGCCGCACTTGGCAGCTCCTGAGGAAATCAATGATTCCGTTGTTCCACCATGGCGGCGATCTGTTTCAGTTCGTCGCTGGTGATATCCTCCCGACGCAGCAATGCTTCAAACAATCCCAGAATGTTGGGCTTATGACGATGGGAGAAGATGGTAGTCGCAAAGTACTCTTCCCGTGTCAGAGTCGGAACAAAGACTCTACCATAGGTCTTGCTCCGTTTTACCAACCCGGCTTCCTGAATCGCACCTTTTTGCAGCAGACCATTCAGCAGAATATGCACAGAGCTGTCCTTCCAGGTCTTCTCCTCAGAACGAGCCAGCAGATCTGCGCGGGACAGCGGCTTTTGCGCGTCCCAGAGAACGTCCATGATTTCCATTTCACTTTTTGTAAGTTCCACCCGTACACCTCCTTGATTTGAAGTCATTATAGACTGGTTTACAGTTTTTGTCAATTCTGTTATGCGAGATTTTAAGAAATTTTTTCTGAATTACCGATGATATTGGTTATCGATGGGTAATATCGAAACATTTTGCTGTAATATTGCAGGAAATAATTTCCTTTTTTGCTAATAGAAAAAGTTAATTTTCAAGCAGAGTTTCCCGCAGTACTTGCTGATTGGCTTCCAGATCGGGAACCAAAACGGACATTCCGTTAATGGATTGATCGGAATATGTCCCTGCTGCGGGGACATATTGGCTGACAATCCGGGCATCGGAAAGCATGGGAAACAGCTCAAGACCATACATCAGAATTTCCACATTGCTCAGATCTGTGGTAATCATGGGCAGTATATTTTTGGTCATGGTCAGCATGGTTGTCAGCCCTGCCCCCCGGTAGGCATCCAGCAGAGCGCTGATTACTTTTCTCTGGCGATTGGTGCGGCTGAAGTCTCCGTCTGCATCCAGCTTACGGATGCGGGAATAAGCCAGTGCCTGATCACCGGTAAGCCGGTGGGTGCCTGCGGACAACTCACTGCCGGTTTCGTAATTGATGACTTCTGCCTCATCCTGCCGCAGTTCCATTTCCACCCCGCCCAGAAGATCCACGACCTTGGCAAACTGGCTGAAATCCACTTCCACACTGCCGTCAATGTGCAGATTGAAGTTTTCCTGCAATGTCTGCTCCAGCAGGGAGATTCCTCCGTAGGCATAGGCGCTGTTGATACGATTGGCCTCGTATCCGGGAATGGGAACGTACAAATCCCGCAGGAAAGAGGTCATGGTCAGCTGTTTGGTTTTCTTGTTGAAGGTACACAGGATCATGGAATCGGAACGGGCCCGTTCCTCACCTTCCCGGCGATCCTGACCCACCAGAAGGATATTGACAATATCGCTGCCTCTGCCGCCGATTTGATTGGAAGCGGTTCCGGACAAAAACTGCCCCAGATTCAGGGAAGGCAGCTCCGGAAGATGCCAGGACTCCCCGGAAAATACGCTGATGCTGCTTAAGTCCAGGGAAGGGAGCAGACCGGTCTGATATTGAAAATAGGCAGTTGCTCCCACCATTATTGTTAAAATCAACCCCAGCATCAGACACAGCAGTTTCATTGCTGCCCGGGCGGGGGAGGATCTTCTTCTCTTTCGCATATCAAGCCTCCTGTACGAGGAAAAGTGATTGTTATATCATATGCAAATCCTGGCAGAGTATTCCGTCGAAGTGAGGAAGGAAACTGAATTAAAGACGGATCATTTCTGCCAGGCGGGAAATAAACTCGGCATTGGTTGGCCGTTTTTTATGCAGGGGAAAATAGCACTCCCAGACGGAGATCTGGCGTTTTTTCCAGGCCACATCCAATGCGCTGCGGATGGAGCGCTCCACATTGCTGCCGTCGCAGTTACAAATCTGGGCAACCGCAGGATACAGCTCCTTTGTCACCGATTGGCTGGAGTCCTGGGCCATGAGATAGATGGCTTCCGTCAAATACCGGCAGCCACGATATTTTGCGGATACACTGAGTTGTGTGAGCAAAGAGCGAATCTGGGAATGGGGGTCTGCCGGCTCCGGAAGACGCAGGCCATGGCTCAGATCCGCAACCCGGTTGGCTACAGCGTGTAAATCACAGGGCTTGTATACCAGATAGGCCACGCCCAAACGCTCCGCAGCGGACTGAATGTAATCGTTGAACAGCGGCGTCATCACCAGAACCTTGGGGTTCAGTCCCAGAGCAACCGCCTGTTCCAACAGGGAGATGCCATCCAGTTCCGTCAGCATCAGATCCAGAATCATCACGCCGCACTGCTCCCGCTGGAGAATGTGAAGGGCCTCTTTCCCGCTGCGGCTGGTAAATACCTGATACTGCGGGGAAAGAATTTCCGCCAGCGCAGTCAAAAAATCTTCATTGCTGTCCGCAAGCAGAAGTTTATGTGCATCCATTCTCATTCTCCTTTCTGTACGGATGGGTATACCATACCACAGGAAGAGGAAAAATTCAATTCGCTGATGCACAGGCTTTTGATTTTGGCGGCCAAAAGAGGCGTGCCATCCATGGGGCACGCCTCAGTGTGTCAAAAAAGCCTCGCAGAGTTTGCTGCGGAGCAGCAAATAAAGTCAAAATCGTTTTCTGCCGGGGCGTGTACCTGGCAGAAAACACTTCTCAGGCTGCAAGTGTGGAATTTGTTCCCCGACGGGGGACAAATTATGCGCGCAGC
>CALXDU010000066.1 GCA_944387145.1 uncultured Oscillospiraceae bacterium
CCCTCTCTCCTGGCGTTCCCCGAAACAGGTCTTATTTGCTTTTCCCAATCTGTAACACATCATTGACAAACTTACAGTTCTCCCCTGAATGGGGTGCTTTCCCGGTTTTCTCCCTTTTCTTTTGGCAGATTCTGTGATAGAATAACCTCCGATACTGCTTAAAGGAGAATCCCATATGCAATCCATTACAGAAATTCTGGCCCAGGAATTGGGGCAGAAACTGGAATATGTTGAAAACGTGGTAAAGCTGATGGATGAAGGAAACACCATTCCCTTCATCGCCCGCTACCGGAAAGAGCTTCACGGTGCCATGGATGACACCACCCTGCGAAATCTGGAAACCCGGCTGACTTATCTGCGCTCGCTGCAGCAGCGCCGGGAGGAAGTAAAAAAAACTATTGAAAATCAAGGCAAGCTCACTGAGGAACTTTCTCAGGCCATTGACAACGCCGCTACCATGACAGAAGTGGAGGACCTGTACCGTCCCTACAAGCAAAAACGCCGCACCCGGGGTTCCATGGCCCGGGAAAAGGGTCTGGAGCCTCTTGCCCAGGCCATTTTCGCCCAGGATGGACAAGATCCGGCTGCTCTGGCTGTGTCCTTCGTAGACCCGGAAAAGGGTGTTAACACCCTAGTGGAAGCCCTGCAAGGCGCCAATGACATCATTGCGGAAGACCTGTCTGACGATGCCGACATCCGCAAGGCGTTGCGGGATCTGGTGATGCGCCGGGGCATCTTTGTGTGCAAAGCTGACGAGGGTGCCGAAGAAGAGGGCGTGTACAAGCTGTACTACGATTTCTCCCAGCCCATTTCTCGGCTTCTGGATCACCAGATTCTGGCGATGAACCGGGGCGAAAAGGAAGGTATTCTCAAGCCCAATGTGACTTTGCCCGGAAATGAAGGTGCCGCATTGGTCTGTCGTGCCGCTTTGAAGCCCACCATGCAGGTTTCCGCCTTTGTTCGAGCAGCAGCGGAAGATGCCTATGAACGAGTGATTTTCCCCTCCATTCAGAGAGAAGTCCGCAGCGAACTGTCCGACCGGGCCTACGCCGGTGCCATCCATAACTTTGCACTGAACCTGAAACCGCTGCTGATGCAGCCGCCGGTGAAAGGTTTCGTCACCATGGGCCTTGACCCCGGATACCGCAACGGCTGCAAGGTTGCCATTGTGGATGCCACCGGTAAAGTGCTGGACACCACTGTGGTCTATCCCACCTTCAGCCAGCATAAAAAGCAGGAAGCTATTGAAATTCTCTCCCGCCTGATGCGCAAGCATGGGGTCAAGCACATCGCCATCGGTAACGGCACCGCTTCCCGGGAAACGGAAGCCATGACTGTGGAACTGCTGCAGTCCTTCCCCGATGCCAGTTACATGATTGTCAATGAAGCAGGCGCTTCCGTTTACTCTGCCTCTCCCCTGGCCGCCGCGGAATTTCCGGACTATGATGTGAATTTGCGTTCCGCGGTTTCCATTGCCCGGCGGCTCCAGGACCCCCTGGCAGAACTGGTCAAGATTGACCCCAAGGCCATCGGCGTTGGCCAGTATCAGCACGACTGCCCCCAAAAGGAGCTGGATGCGGCTCTGGGCGCCGTTGTGGAGGACTGCGTCAATGCGGTGGGTGTGGACGCCAATACCGCTTCTCAGAGCCTGCTGCAGCAGGTTTCCGGTCTGAATGCCACCACTGCCAAAAACATTGTGGCCTATCGGGAAGAAAACGGCCCCTTCACCAGCCGCGCCCAGCTGAAGAAAGTCCCCAAGTTGGGCCCCAAGGCCTTCGAGCAGTGCGCCGGATTCCTGCGGATTCCGGAGAGCAAGGAGCTGCTGGACAACACCGGTGTCCATCCGGAATCCTACGCTGCTGCCAAGGCGCTGCTGAATCTTTTGGGCTGCAAAAAGGGAGACAACCTTTCCGGCATTCTGGAAAAGCTGGAAGCTTACGGTCTGAGCAAAGCTGCGGCGGAATGCGCCGTGGGCGAACCCACCCTGGCCGACATTGCCAAGGAACTTTCCAAGCCCGGTCGGGACCCCCGGGACGAGCTGCCCGCTCCCATTCTGCGCAAAGATGTGCTGGAAATGAAAGACCTGAAGCCCGGAATGGAGCTGATCGGCACGGTGCGAAACGTCATTGACTTTGGTGTATTCGTAGACATCGGTGTGCATCAGGATGGCCTGGTGCATATTTCCGAGGTCTGCAGCCGCCGTCTGCGCCATCCCAGCGAGGTGGTAAAAGTGGGCGACGTGGTCAAGGTTGTGGTTCTGGGCGTGGATGAAAAGCGACACCGGATCAGCCTTTCCATGAAGCAGGCGAAGAAATAACGCAAACGAGGAGGGCCTCTGCCCTCCCCTATATCCTAAAAAAGCTGGAAACCTGCAACCCGGGTTTCCAGCTTTTCTTGATTTACTCTACCTCGTGGGTACCGGTCATGCCGTACATGACCCACTCGGCCACATTGGTTGCGTGGTCGGCAATACGCTCAAAGTATTTGGCAATCATCAGCAGATCCAGAGTATCTTCGCCCTGGGCAGGATTGGAAGCAATGTCGCCAATCAGTTCCTTTTTAATCTGCACAAAATCGCTGTCTACAATGTCGTCATGCGCCAGAACCGCCTTTGCCAGTTCCATATCCTGACGGGTATAGGCATCCACGCTGTCTACCACCATGGAGATGGCGTGCTTGGCCATTTCCTGGATTTTCGGATGGGCATTCTTGCCGGTCTGCCCCATATTGGGAATGATTTCCACAATATCTTCTGCCTGATCGCCGATGCGCTCCAGGTCCGTAATCATTTTCAGTGCTGCAGAAACAAAGCGCAGGTCACCGGCTACCGGCTGCTGGCGCAGCAGAAGGCGCATGCAGACTGCTTCAATGGAGCGCTCCATCTCATCAATTTCTGCTCCGGTCTTTTTCACCTTTTCTGCCAGGTCTTCATTCCACTGCGTCAATGCCTGAGCAGCAAACCCAATGATCTGCTCACACAGGCCGCCCATTCTGGTCAGTTCCTGGTTCAGCTCTTTCAGCTGGTTGTCATAGGAAATTCTCATAATTAACCAAACCTTCCCGTAATGTATTCTTCAGTCCGCTTGTCCACGGGCTTGGAGAACAGTCTTTCCGTCTCGCCGTATTCTACCAGATCACCCAGCAGGAAGAAGGCCGTCTGGTCGGAAATACGCACTGCCTGCTGCATATTGTGGGTCACGATGACGATGGTGTAAGAATCCTTCAGTTCCATGACCAGATCTTCAATGCGGGAAGTGGCAATGGGGTCCAGAGCGGAAGTAGGCTCATCCATCAGCAGCACCTTTGGCTCCACGGCCAGCGCCCGGGCAATGCACAGACGCTGCTGCTGACCGCCGGAAAGGCCCAGAGCGTTCTTTTTCAGCCGGTCTTTTACCTCATCCCAGATAGCAGCACCCCGCAGGGCTTTCTCCACAATTTCGTCCAGCTGCTGCCGGTTGGTAATGCCGTGGGTTCTGGGGCCGTAGGCAATGTTATTATAGATGCTCATGGGGAACGGGTTGGGTTTCTGGAACACCATACCCACTTCCTTACGCAGTTCGTTGACGTTGGTGTCAAAAATATCCTTTCCTTCATAACGCACATCGCCGGTAATACGCACACCGGGAACCAAGTCATTCATTCGGTTCAGGGTTTTCAGGAAGGTGGACTTGCCGCAGCCGGAGGGGCCAATGAGAGCAGTGATGCTTTTTTCCGGAATGTCCAGATTGATATGTTTCAGTGCCTGGGTCTGGCCGTACCAGAGGTTCAGGTCTTTGACGGTAATAACAGACTTATTCAAACCGCATTTCTCCTTTGAAAATACTTGGTAACCATAACTGCCGACAGGTTAATGATAAACGACAGAATCATCAGAATCGCCGCAATGGCGAAGGCAACTTCAAATTCGCCCTGCTCCTTGGCATAGACATACAATGCAACTGTCAGCGTTGCACCAGCGCTGGACAGGCCCTCAAAGAAACCGTTGAGGGCATGGGCAAAGCCAGCGGTGAACAGCAGTGCGGCAGATTCGCCCAGAATCCGGCCTACGGACAAGATACATCCGGTCAGCACACCGTCCAAGCACTGCGGAAGGACAACTGTACGGATCACACGCCACTTTCCGGCACCGAGGCCGAAAGCGCCTTCCCGGTAAGCCTGGGGAACGGTTTTCAAACTCTCCTGTGTGCTGCGCATGATGGTAGGCAGGTTCATAATCACCAGGGTCAATGCGCCGGACATCAGGCAGGTACCGAAACTGTTGGAGAACATCAGCATACCCACCAAGCCGTAAATAATGGAAGGAATACCGGACAGAGCTTCGGCAGCATACTCAATAACAGCTACAATCTTTTTGCTGGAAGCATACTCCGTCAGGTAAACTGCAGCACCCACGCCCAAGGGAAGCACAATGGCCAGGGCTGCAATGACAATGTACACGGTATTGAGAATATCCGGCAGGATGCCGATGTTACCGCTTAAGTAGCTGGGTTTTGTGCTAAGCAGCTCCCAGGTAACATTGGGAATGCCTTTCAGCAGCACATAACCCATGATAAAAAGAGTCAGCGCTCCAGTCAGTACGGCGGCCAGATACATGGCACCACGAACCGTCCACAGGAACATCTTTCTTCTGTTGGAAATCATTTGTTCCGCTCTCCTTTCAGGAAGAAATTCAGCGCTGCGTTAATCAGCATAATAAACAGGAACAATACCAGGGCAATGGAGAACAATGCCTGACGCTGCAGACCGCTGGAGTAAGACATCTCGCTGGCAACAGCGGTGGTCAGGAACCGGACGCTCTGGAACAGAGAGTCGGGCATATTGGGCACATTGCCCGCAACCATCATAACTGCCATGGCTTCGCCGATGGCACGACCCACACCCAGCACCACAGCTGCGGCAATGCCGCTTTTTGCAGCGGGAACACTGACCCGGAAGTAGGTTTCCTCCGGTGTAGCTCCCAGAGCCAGGGAGGCGTCTTCATATTCTTTCGGCACTGCTTCCAGAGCCGTAATGGACATTTTAATAATAGAAGGCAGAATCATAACTGCCAGAACAATGATTGCAGCCAGCAGACCGGCGCCGTCGGGAATATCGAACAGTTCCCGGATTCCCGGTACCAGGACCATCATGCCCACCAGGCCGTAAACCACGGAAGGAATACCGGCCAGCAGACCCACTGCCTGCTCCATCACATTCTTTACTTGAATCGGCGCAACCTTCGCCAGATATACTGCCGTCAAGAATCCCACAGGCACACCCAGAATGATGGCGCCGGCCGTGCCGTAAATACTGGTCAAAATAAAGGGCAGGATTCCGTATTTCGGCTCCGAAGCAGTGGATGCCCAGGTATCACCGAAGAGGAAATCCAGCAGGCCAATCTCCCGGATGGCAGGAATGCCGCTGATAATCAGATATACCGAAATCAGCAGAACACAACCTACGGTAATCAGGCCCAGGATCAGGAAGATGCCATGAATGATGGCTTCAAACAGATTCGTCTTTGTTTTCATTCTATCAACCTTTCAGGAAAGGCAAGTATCCTTTTCTCCTACGCATTTCCGCCCTGCAAGTGCGGAAGGGGAGGGTTTCTACCCCTCCCCTATGTTTGGTGCTCGTCAGAACCCGAGGGTACGTTGGGTTTCCTCTGATGGTTCGCTCAGATCAGTTGGCAGGTACAACACCGGCAGCCACGATGATTTCGTTGGCATCAGCAGAGGTGATGTAGTCGAAGAAGGCCTGGGCTACGGGGTTCAGTTCTACGCCGGTCTGGGTAGCCAGAACGAAGGGACGCTGGATCTTGTAGCTCTCATCCTTAACGGTGTCTTCGCTGGGAGCAACGCCGTCTACCTTCACAGCCTTGACGGTATCCTTAACGGAAGCCAGGGATGCGTAGCCGATGGCGCCGGGGTTCTGGGACACAGCGGTGATCACGTCGCCGGTGGAGGTCAGTTCCTGACGGTACTGGCAAGCATCTTCCGTGCCGGTGATTTCTTCGAAGCCGCTGCGGGTGCCGGAGCCAGCCTCACGGCCGATGACAACGATCTCAGCATCTTCGCCGCCGACTTCGGACCAGTTGGTGATCTCGCCGGTGTAGATGCCGGCAATCTGCTCAACGGTCAGGTCTTCCACGGTGTTGGCGGGGTTGACAATCACAGCGATGCCGTCATAGCACAGGACAGTCTCGGTCAGGCCGGCTTCCTTCTCCTCGTCCTTCAGGGCACGGGAGGACAGGCCAATGTCGCAGCGGCCTTCCTGAACAGCCTGAATGCCGGAACCGGAACCGGTGGGGTTGTAAGTAAAGTTCACATCGGGGTTAGCTTCCATGAAAGCTTCGCCCAGAGCGCCGATGACAGCTTCCATAGAAGTGGAGCCATCGGTGGAAACATTGCCGGACAGTTCAGCAGCTGCTTCGGTTTCGGGAGCCTCAGTAGCAGGGGCGTCGGTAGCGGGAGCCTGTGTGGCAGGAGCGGCGGTAGTGGGGGTCGTCTGGGCAGAATTGCCGCAGCCCACCAGAGCCAGCATCAGTGCGATGGCCATAACGGCGGAAATCATTCTTTTCATTGTTCATTTTCTCCTTTTGTAGTTGTGGATTCGTTTGATGTATCCTACGGCTATCATCATACCCAGCTTTTGTAAAATCGGAAATCTGCTTTCTGTAAAGGTGCAGAAAAGAATTGTAAAGTTTCTGCAAGGCAGACTGTATCAACATTCTCTTTCCGATTTATTCTTAAACTTCTGCCTACGCCGCTGCTTCCTGGAAATCCCCTTGACAGAATGGCATATTCCTTCTAAAATACAACATAAGAGGTTAACTTTTTTCTTCCCTCTTATCTCCTGCGCAAATACAATCGGAAGGTGACGTTATGTATCGTATTCTGGAACTGAACCCTCAGCTGAAGCCCTTTGCCGGAGACATCGATCTGCGGATGTTCTTGTATCACTCCACAAAAGGCCGTCTGCTGAACGAGGATCAAACTTTACTGGATTTTGCCAACGCATACAATTATTATGGTTTTCACCATGTAGACGGCGGCTGGTACTACCGGGAGTGGGCTCCCAGCGCATACCAGCTGTATCTGGAGGGTGACTTCAACGGCTGGAACAAGACCAGTCACCCTCTGAAACATGTGGGCAACGGCAACTGGGAGCTGTACCTGGAGGGCGATGATGCCCTGTGGGAAGGCTGTAAGGTAAAAACCGTTGTAGATGCCAACATGACCCGCACGGAACATATCCCGCTGTACGCCCGCCGGGTGGTGCAGGACCCCAAAACCATTACCTTTACCTGCGAAATTGTAGACGATCGGGATTCTTTTGCCTGGACAGATCAGAAATTTGTAGGCGAGGACGAACTGTACATTTACGAAGCCCACGTCGGTATGGCCCAGGAAGCCGGAAAAATCGGCACCTACCGGGAATTTGCCAATAAGATTCTGCCCCAGATCAAAAAGGCCGGATATAATACGGTACAGCTCATGGCCATTATGGAGCATCCTTACTACGGCTCCTTCGGCTATCAGGTATCCAGCTTCTACGCCGCCTCTTCCTGGTTTGGAAAGCCCAAGGATCTGAAATATCTGGTCAACAAGGCCCACAAGCTGGGACTGCGGGTGCTGCTGGATGTGGTCCACTCCCATGCAGTGAAGAACACCACCGAGGGCATCAATATGTTCGACGGTACCACCTGGCAGTTCTTCCACGACGGCCCCAAAGGTGATCATCCTGCCTGGGACACCAAGTGCTTTGACTACGGAAAAACCGGCGTACTCCACTTCCTGCTGAGCAACCTGAAATTCTGGATGACGGAGTATCACTTTGACGGCTTCCGTTTTGACGGCGTAACCTCCATGCTCTACCATGACCATGGTCTGGGCACAGACTTCAATACCAACGACAAATACTTCTCCTACAACACCCATACTGAGGCAATCACTTATTTGCAGCTGGCTAATGAGCTGATTCGCCAGGTAAACCCCAAGGCCATTACCATTGCCGAAGATATGTCCGGTATGCCCGGCATGTGCCTGCCCATTGCGGACGGCGGCATTGGCTTTGACTACCGGCTGGGCATGGGTCTGCCGGATATGTGGATCAAGACGGTGAAGGAAAAGAAGGACGAAGACTGGAACATCGGGCAGATGTGGGGCGATATGTGTCTGCGCCGTCCCGGTGAAAACACCGTTGCCTATGTGGAGTCCCACGACCAGGCACTGGTTGGCGACAAGACCATGATCTTCCGTCTGGCTGACGCCGCTATGTATACTGACATGGACAAGGCTACCCACAATCCGGTCATTGACCGGGCCATTGCCCTGCACAAGATGATCCGCCTGTTCACCCTGGGCGGCGGCGGAGAAGCCTACCTGAACTTCATGGGCAATGAATTTGGTCATCCGGAATGGATTGACTTCCCCAGAGAGGGCAACGGCTGGAGCTTCCATTATTGCCGCCGTCAGTGGAGTCTGAAGGAAAACGGGTATCTGAAATATCAGTGGCTGAACGACTTTGACGAAGATATGGTGAAGCTGACCAAGGAAAACCATATGTTCACCCAGCGGATGGCAGATCTTCTGCTGCTGAAAGAACCGGAAAAGACCATTGTCTTCTACCGGCATGGGCTGTTGTTTGCCCTGAACTTCCATCCCAGTCAGTCTCTGACCAATGTGCTGGTGCCGGTTCCCCAGCCGGGAGAATACACCGTGGCACTTTGCAGTGATGACGAAAAATACGGCGGACAGAATTTGGTGGCCCACATGGTCTACCCCACCAAGATGTTTGACGGCAAGCACTATGTGGAACTGTACATCCCTGCCCGTACTGCCATTGTTCTGAAGGAACGGGTCATCCTGCCGGAAGAAGTAGCGCAGGAAGCAGCCAAGCCCGCCGCCAAGCGCACCGCCAAAAAGGCGGCAGAGGATTCCGGGGAAAAGAAAACTGCCCCCAAAAAGCGCAGCACCAAAGCCGCAAATGCTGAGGCGGAAAAGAAGACCACTCGCAAGCGCACTGCAAAGGCAGCGGATACAGAGCCGGAAAAGAAGCCTGCCCGGAAACGCACCAGCAAGAAAGCGCAAGAACAAACGGATGTGAAATAACAAAAGGCCCGGCTGTGTTACCAAGGGACACAGCCGGGTTTCCTGTTAAATTGTAGGAAAACACAATTTACAATTTTTTCTGACAATGGTATAATCCTGCCAGGGAATGAAGTTCTCCCCCGGGCAACCGAAACCGCTTGTTAAGCTGATGACTTCTGTGATTTTGTCGCAGAGGGGCATCAGCCTTTTTGCGTCTATAGGAGGAAAAACTATGTTATCATCTCTGGCTCTGATTTTCCTGGTGGGTCTTGCCATGGCTGCCATCTGTCAACGGCTGATGCTGCCCCGGATCATCGGTATGCTGCTGACCGGCATCGTGCTGGGCCCCTACGTTCTGAATCTGCTGGACCCGTCCATTCTGGGCATCTCGTCGGATCTTCGGCAAATGGCTTTGATTATCATTTTGCTGAAGGCCGGACTATCCTTAAACTTGTCGGACCTGAAACAGGTGGGGCGTCCGGCAATCCTCATGTCCTTTGTCCCTGCCTGTATGGAAATCCTGGCGTTTTTCCTGTTCGCCCCGTATATTCTGGGCATCAGCAGAATTGAGGCCGCTGTGATGGGCGCGGTATTGGGCGCCGTCTCCCCAGCGGTGGTGATTCCCCGGATGGTTGGGCTGATGGACAGTGGGTACGGCACCCAAAAAAGCATTCCCCAGATGATTATTGATATAGTCCCCTTAGAGTAGACACTCGAAAAAGCAAAAGTTTTCGAGACTAGACTAGGGGGGCTATTTCTATGT
>CALXDU010000067.1 GCA_944387145.1 uncultured Oscillospiraceae bacterium
CCGCCTGGGCAAAAACCGCCCTGTAACCGTCTAAAAGTCCCTATGACCTCCGGTCATAGGGATTTTTATTGTACTTTTATGCAAAAAAGCTGGGCTGCTCCGGAAGGCAGGAAAAATCCTCCAGATCCTCTGTGCCGATCAAATAAGCCCCCATCTGCTCCAATTCCTGGGAGGCAGGGCTTCCATCACGGAAACAGGCCACCGGGCTCCAGCCAAAGCGCAGATTCCGGACCGTTCCGTCCCAGGTGCCGCCTTTTCCCAGAGTTGCCTGGGCGACGAATACAATTTGCCCCAGGGCATGGATGCATCGGTTCCGGCTCAAGGCCCGCTGGGCAGAAAAGCCTTCGTCAAATCCGTCCTCACTGAGATAGAGTACATGTGCTCTGGGCTGCGCCTTGGTCAGCTCATCCGCAACAATGCTGATGACGTTTCCCCCTGCTTCCAGGCAAGCTTCCTGGGCCGTGCGGTCTGCTCCCCGGGCGTTTCCGGAAATCAGGGTCAGTCCCTGTTTTGCCGCATGACGGCCCGCCTGTTGGGCAAAGACCCGGTTGTCCTGCCCCAACTCCCGGCTGCCCACCAGCGAAATGGCTGGCGTCCGCAGAAGGCTCAGGTCACCTTTGCTCCACAGACACCCGGGGCTGTCCAATCCCAGCCGCTGGCGCAAAATCAGCGGATATCCCGGGCTGACCCGAGTCAGCGGGATGCAGTCTGACTGGGCACCCCGGCGCAGATAAGCATCCAAAAGTTCCTCTTCTTCCAGAAGCCGGACAATTCGCTGGGACATTTCCCGGTTATAGCCCAGATGATAAAGGTCTGCGCTGGTTACCTCCCGCTCCGGCTGGATACACTCCGACTGCCGCATCCGCTCCACCAACACCCGCAGCTGGGCGGTGGTCAGCACTGGACGCTGAGGATTGCCCAAATGGCTGGTCAGCAGCAGAAAGCCCTTCTCCCGGGGTGTCAACGGAATCTCCTTTTGGGCGGTGTGGGTGCCTTGACTTCTTCCTCTGTCAGCGTTCCATCCGCCGCCAAAACCATGGGCCGGACGGTAAACTGGCAGAATTTGCAGATTTCCTCCAGCTTCGCCTTTTCCGGGAAATTGCTGACCAAACTCCAGGCCACACCTTTTCTCTTGGCACGGCCGGTTCTGCCCACCCGGTGGACGTAATATTCATTTTCTTCCGGGATATCATAGTTGATGACGCAATCCACATCATCCACATCAATGCCCCGGGAGGCAATGTCTGTGGCAACCAGAACCGCCAACTTGCCATCCCGGTAGCGCTGCATGGTCTTCTCCCGCTGGCTCTGGCGGATGTCTCCATGGATGCAGTCGCAGTCCACGCCGGCCCGCTGAAGTTCCTCCGTCAGCCGCTGGCACATGTGCTTGGTGTTGCAGAAAATCATCACCCGCTCGTAGCCCTGGCTGCGCATCAGCCGCAGAGCAGTCTCGGCTTTTTCCAAAGGCGTACAGCTGAGGCTGAACTGGTCAATGTCCGGCCGGTCCTCCTGCTTCGGTTCCACGGTGATTTCCACCTCATCCCGCTGGTACATCCAGGAAACCGTCATGACTTCCTGGGAAATGGTAGCGGAAAACAGGCCCAGATTCTTCCGGTTCTTTACCTTTTCAATAATCCGGGTCACATCCTTGAAAAAGCCCATATCCAGCATCCGGTCGGCTTCGTCCAGTACCACGGTCTGAATTTTGTCCAGACGGATGGTTTTGCGGTTATAATGGTCCATCAGCCGTCCGGGGGTTGCCACCACAATCTGGGGCTTGCGCTCCAGCTGCTTGATCTGTCCGCCGATTCCGGCGCCGCCGTAGAGCACCGCCACCCGGATTCCCTGGTAATAGGTCAGCAGGCCCCGCAGTTCGTCGCCGATCTGGATGGCCAGCTCCCGGGTAGGTGCCAGAATCAATCCCTGAACCCCTTCTACCTCCGGGTCAATGTGTTCAATCATGGGAATGCCAAAGGCGAAGGTTTTGCCCGTTCCCGTGGGCGCCTTGGCAATCACGTCCCGCCACTGCATGAAGTAGGGAATCGCTTCGGCCTGAATGGTGGTGGGGTAGCCGTACCCCTTCTGCTCCAAAGCCTTCAGCATTGCCTGGGACAAGCCGAGGCTTTCAAATGTAACATCCATGTAACTGCTTCCTTTTTCAGAATCTTTTGGGTAATTGTACCATCTTTTTTGGGACTTTGCAACTTATTTTCCCTTTGCTCCGTTTTCTGCCGAAATCGGGTTTGCAGAAAATTAAGAAATGCCGTCCCCCCGAATGGTGGACAAAAGGGGGAAAATATGGTATATTGTAGAATATCTTATTCTGTCCATACCATAAGGAGATCAGAAATGGGCAAACTAATTGTTATCGAAGGCACCGACGGTTCCGGTAAGTCTACCCAATTTCGGCTGCTGACCCAGCGGCTGAAACAGGAAGGCAAAGCGTTTGAGCAGCTGGTGTTTCCCCAGTACAGCGAACCCAGCTCCGCATTGATCCGGATGTATCTGGGCGGAGAATTCGGCACCCATCCCGGGGATGTGAACGCCTATGCAGCTTCGGCATTTTATGCCGTGGACCGCTATGCATCCTTTCAGAAAGTCTGGGGACAGTACTATAAAGACGGCGGTCTGATCGTCTCTGATCGCTATACCACTTCCAACGCCGTTCACCAGACTTCCAAAGAACCGGAGGAAAAACAGTCGGATTTTCTGGCCTGGCTGTATGATTTTGAATATGACAAGCTGGGTCTTCCCCGACCGGATCTGGTAATCTACCTGGATGTTCCCACGGACTTTACCGAACAGCTGATGCGCCGCCGGGAGCAGGATACCCACACCCACGCAGACATTCACGAGCAGGATACCAGTTACCTGGCCACCTGCCGTCATATTGGGCGCAGCGCCGCCGCCTTCTACGGTTGGACCATGATTCAGTGTGTCCAGGATGGGAAAATGCGCTCCATAGAAGACATTCACGAAGAAATATACCGCCATGTTGCGGCTTGCTTGGAGGATTGAATATGGTTTACATGTTGCTTGGTACCGGCTTTGAAGAAACCGAAGCCATTGCTCCCCTGGATCTGCTGCGCCGGGCCGGCGTAGAGGCTGCCACTGTGGGCATCAACGGAAAAATTGTATACGGAAGCCATGGTATCGGCGTAGAAGCCGACCTGGAGCTGGGACAAATCGATCTGACCAATCTGGATATGATTGTACTTCCCGGCGGACTGAAGGGCGTCGCCTCCATTCGGGCCAGCCAGGCTGCCATGGATGTGATTCGCTTTGCCTGGGAAAATGGCAAGTACACCGCCGCCATCTGCGCCGGACCGACGGTTTTGGCGGATCTGGGCATTGTGGATGGCAAAAATGCCACCTGCTACCCCGGCTGTGAAGCGGGAATGGGCGGAGCAAAGATGGCGGAAAATGCCGCTGCCGTCACCGATGGAAAGCTGATTACCGGCACCTCTGCCGGATGTGCCATTCCCTTTGGTCTTGCCCTGATTGCCGCACTGAAAGGCCAGGAAGCCGCCGATGCCATTGCCCGGCAGATTGTAATCCGGTAACCGGGAGGAAGAATTATGGACAACAAACAATTTCCTGAGCAGCCTGAGTTTCTGCCCCAGGATTTTTCGGACATTCCGGAGGAAGAAACCACGCTGGAAGAAGAATTCTTCTCTTCCCAGCCGGATGTTCCTGTGGAAGAACCCCCTGTGGACATTTCTTTTGACGCCGCAGACAGCGAGGCGGCAGCAGAGCCCGTAAGCAGAGGAAGCTCCTTCATGGAGCGGATTCCCGATGTGGGAGAAGCGGAACCCGAGGAAGCGATTTCCCTGGATGCCGCCCACGATGCCCTAACCGATCCTGCCATGGGTGAGGAAATCACCCCGGATGAAGGGGCCATGAACTATCATGGCATGCTGGGCCACGATGAAGAAGAGCCGCCTTTTGACATGAGCATTCTGGACGATCCGGATCTGACGGATGCCGAAGAACCGGAAGCTGCCCCTGACCCTGCCGATCAGGAATATCGGGACAACGGGCAGGAATTTGACGAGATGTTCAATGCTCCCCCGGAAGAACCCGCCCCGCCTGTCCGTCCTGTCCGAAAGGGCCGCCCCAAGCGAAAAAAAGGCGAAGGTCTGCTGGGTATCCCCAATATTCTGGTCACCTGTGTGTGGCTTGCTCTGATTCTGGCCATCGGCGTCACCGCCGGTCGGATGATGTGGATTTGCGCTTCGGAAATTTTGGCCTTCGGACGGGAGGATCGGGTAGTTACCCTGACCATCTACGAGTCGGACACCATGGAAGACATTGTAGACAAGCTCTATGACAACGGCCTGATTCGCTACAAGAGCCTGTTTAACTTCTACGCTGACATTTCCGATGCGGAAGAGGACATTCAGCCCGGTATTTACGACCTGAATACCCGCTACGACTACCATGCCATGGTAAACGCCATGACCCCCCGTTCCAGCCGTGAGGTTGTGGAGCTGACCATTCCGGAAGGCTACACCTGCCGTCAGATCTTTGCCCTGCTGGAGGAAAACCGAATCTGCACCGCTGTGGACATCGGTGCCTACGCTGCCAGCGGCGAACTGGACGAGCATTGGTTCCTGGAAAGCGTTCCCCGTGGCAGCGAGTACTGCCTGGAAGGTTTCCTGTTCCCGGATACCTACCAGTTCTACAAGAACTCCACCCCAAAAGAGGCTCTGGAAAAGATGCTGGACAACTTTGAAGTCCGTTTCAGCGAGGAAATGCGCGCTCAGCTGGATGCTCTCAATGCCAACGTCACCGGCGGCAGCTATGGCGTACGGGAAGTGGTCATCGTGGCGTCTCTGATCGAAAAGGAATCCGCCGCCCCCGCCGAAAGTCCCAAGATTGCCGGCGTTATCTACAACCGTCTGTTCCGCTGGGGCGATACGCCTGCCTACCTGAACATTGACGCAGCGCTGGTCTATGCCCAGGGCGGTGACAACACCACCATTAACACCCAACTTGACAGCCCCTACAACACTTATACCAATGTTGGCCTGACTCCCACCCCCATTGCCAACCCTGGTCTTTCCAGCCTCCAGGCGGCTCTGAATCCGGAAACCCACGACTATTACTACTACGTTCTGAATCCGGCCACCGGCATGCACCAGTTCTCCACCACCTACGAAGAACACGAGGCTTACAGAGCCCAGTTTGCGGAGGCATCATGAGAAAGTTAGAACTGCTAAGCCCCGCCGGGGATATGGAACGGCTGAAAATGGCGGTGCTTTACGGTGCCGATGCGGTGTACTTTGCCGGTACCAGCTTTGGTATGCGCTCCTTTGCGGGGAATTTTTCCCCGGAGGAGCTGCCCGCCGCCGTAAAATTCGCCCACGATCACGGTGTTAAGTGCCATGTCACCGTTAACACCATGCCCCGAAATGAAGAAGTGGATCAGCTGCCCCAATATCTGGAGCAGCTGGACGATGCCGGCGTGGATGCGCTGATTGTAGCCGATCTGGGCGCTTTCACCCTGGCAGGAAAATACGCCCCCCACTGTCAGCGCCACATCTCCACCCAGCAGTCCGTAGCCAACTACGCCTGCGCCCAGGCCTGGTATGACCTGGGCGCCACCCGGGTGGTTCTGGCCCGGGAGCTGAGCCTGCCGGAGATTATCCGGATTCGGGAAAAAGTTCCCCAGGAACTGGAAATCGAAACCTTCGGCCATGGTGCCATGTGCGTCAGCTACTCCGGCCGGTGTCTTCTGAGCAACTACATGACCGGGCGGGATGCCAACCGGGGCGCCTGCGCCCAGCCCTGCCGGTATCAGTACGCCCTGGTGGAAGAGAAGCGTCCCGGAGAGTATTTCCCGGTATTTGAGGACGAAAAAGGTACTTACATTCTCAACTCCCGGGATATGTGCATGATCGACCATCTGAAAGAGCTGATGGACGCCGGTGTGGACTGCATCAAGATTGAAGGCCGGGCAAAATCCGCCTACTATGCCGCCATTGTCACCGGAGCTTACCGGCACTGCATTGACGATGTGGCCGCAGGCCGCCCCGTAGACCCAGTCTGGCGGGAGGAAGTGGAGCATGTGTCCCACCGGATTTACTCCACCGGCTTTTACTTCGGTGAGCCGGGACAGTATGTGGAAAATTCCCGCTACATCCGCCAGTGGCAGATTTGCGCCAAGGTGGAATCCTGCGACGAAAACGGCCTGGCCCGGTGCAGCCTGAACAACAAATTCCGCAAGGGCGATGCCCTGGAAGTGGTGGGCCCTGACCTGCGCCCCTTCCCCATCACCGCTGAAGGTATGTTTGATGAAGAAGGCAATCCTCTGGAAGAGCCGAAAAAGCCCCAGATGATCTTCTCCATCCAGCTGCCCAAAGCCGTCTCTGCCCACTCTCTGATCCGCAGAGCCGTGGATTTGTCGGCAAAATAAGATTCGTCCCCAGTTCACTTAAAGGAACTGGGGACATTTTCTATAAAAATGCTGAAATGATCTGTAAGGACTTGCTTTCGGTTCCGGTCTAAAAGAGCAGAAGGAGGCAGTACCATGGACGAAATTGTATCTCTGCTGTGGCAGCGGGATGAGCAGGCCCTGTCACAGATGGAACGCCAGTACGGCGGCCTTTGCCGCCGGATTCTATCTGGTATTCTCCCCTGCGTTTGCGATGCGGAAGAAGCCTTAAATGACATCTGGTTCCGGATTTGGAACAGCATTCCCCCGGCGAAACCCAAATATTTCCGGGCCTATCTGGCAAAAACCGCCCGGAATACCGCCTTGCACCACCTGGAACGCACCCAGGCGCTAAAAAGGAGCAGCGTAACCGTCCTTTTGGATGAACTGGCGGAATGTATTCCAGACCCCTCTGCCGTACCGGAACCGGAACGAATCGCACTGAAAGAGGTTCTGAACCGGTTTGTCCGGTCTTTGGGAAAAAAGGAACGAACCTTCTTTGTCCGCCGATACTATTTTGGCGAATCCATTCAGGAAATTGCCAAAAGCTCCGGCTGCACGGAAAACAGTGTAACCGTCACCCTTTTCCGCACCCGGGAAAAACTGCGCTTACTGCTGCAACAGGAGGAATATACCGTATGAGTGAATTTGATTTATTTAAAGAACTGTCTGAATTGGATGAAGACCTGGTGATGGCACCCCGGAAACACGTTTCCCTGGGGATGAATTTCTGGCTGTCTATTCTCGCCGCCAACATCACCTCTTTCCTGCCCGAAATCCCACCGCTTGCTTCCATTTTGGCGTATCTGGGTGTCTTTTCCCTGCTATATGCTGCCTGCACCTGGTTTCTCAACCGGAAAAAGAAGAGAAAACTGCTGATTGAGGATACCAGCAGCAAATTTTTCTAGCCCGAAACCAATGCGGCCGGCCTCCATCGGGAGACCGGCCGCTTCGTTAGTTCTGATTGGGGTCAAAGGTGGGCAGCACTGCCAGCTTGAATAGATTCTTCTCATGCAGATCGTCAATCCGCTTCCGGGTAGCTTCGTCCGGGCAAACGCCTTCCCGGATGTAGCGGTCCAAGGTGGTGTAGGTAAAGCCCAGCTTATCTTCGTCGGACTTGCCGCTGAGACCGTCAGAGGGTGTCTTTTCCACCAGGTTCTCCGGCAGGCCCAGAGCACGGCCCAGTTTCTTCACTTCCTGCACCGTCAGCTTGCCCAGGGGGGACACGTCACCGGCGCTGTCACCGTAGCGGGTGGAATAGCCTACCCAGTCCTCAGACAGGTTGCAGGTATTGATCACCCGGCCATTCATGGACTGGGACACGGCATAGAGCACGCACATCCGGATTCTGGGGGGCAGATTGATTACCGTCTGCTCGGAAGCGGCAATGCCCACATGCTGCAATTCTTCGTGAACGCCAGCCACCGGAACACCGATGGGAATGGTGAAATGCCGGATGCCCAGATGCTGCACCAGCTGGTAGCTGTCATCAATATCATCCTGAATGCCGTTGGGCATGAGAACGCCGATGACCCGGCTCCGGCCCAAAGCCTCCACGCACAGAGCAGCGCAGACAGAGCTGTCCTTGCCGCCAGAAATGCCGATGACTGCGTTGCAGCCTGGACCGTTCTTTTCAAACCAGTCCCGCACCCATTGAACCAAATCCTGTTTTACCTTCTGAATATCCAGTTCCATAAGATCTCCTGTTCCCGCAGAAGCGATTTCCTTCTGCGCTGCGATACTATGTTTTTCTTGATTATATCACAGCATTTTCCCATTTTCCAGTGACAAATCCCACACATTTCCCAGGCTAAAACGAGAAAACTTTATCTGTTTCCTTCCAAACTTGCCTGGATGAAGCCCACAAACAAGGGGTGGGGCTTGTTGGGACGGCTCTTGAATTCCGGATGGAACTGAACACCCACATGGAAAGCAGTTCCAGGAAGTTCCACCGTCTCCACCAGGCGGCCATCGGGAGATGTGCCGCTGAGCACCAACCCCGCCTGGGTCAGCTGCTGACGATAATCGTTATTGAATTCATACCGGTGACGGTGCCGCTCCTGAATCTGGTTCTGGCCATAGCACCGCTCCATGGTGGTTCCGGGGGCGATGACGCAGGGATAGGCTCCCAGACGGAGCGTGCCTCCCTTGTCCACCTCTTCGCTCTGTCCGGGCATGAAGTCAATGACCTTATACTTCCCTTCCGGCTCAAACTCGCCGGAGTTGGCGCCGGTCAGGCCTGCCACGTTCCGGGCAAATTCAATCACCGCAATCTGCATACCCAGGCAGATGCCAAAATAGGGAATCTTCTGCTCCCGGGCAAACTGCGCCGCCAGAATCATGCCCTCAATGCCCCGGCCGCCAAAACCGCCGGGAACCAGAATGCCGTCCAGGCTGGATAGTTCTTTGCTCACATTGTCCGGCGTCAGGGTCTCGGAGTCAATCCAGCGGATGTCTACCTTGGCATTCAGGCTGTAGCCCGCATGGCGCAGGGCTTCCGCCACGGACAGGTAAGCATCGTGAAGCTGGACATATTTTCCCACCAGGCCGATGGTCACGCTGCGGCTGCTGCTGCGGATATTTTCCACCATCTGCTTCCAGTCCGCCAGATCCGGCTCCTGGGTTTTCAGCCCCAGTTCCCGGCAGACAATGGCAGAAAGGTTTGCCTTTTCCAGCATCAGCGGAGCTTCATACAGCACCGGCAGAGTGATGTTTTCAATGACGCAGTCCGGCTTTACGTTGCAGAACAGGCTGATTTTCTGGAAAATGGAAGGCTCCAGAGGTTCGTCGCAGCGCAAAACGATAATGTTGGGGTCAATACCCACGCCCCGCAGTTCCTTGACGGAATGCTGGGTGGGCTTGGATTTGTGCTCGTCAGAGCCACGGAGGAAGGGCACCAGGGTCACATGGATGAACAGGCTGTTCTCTCTGCCCACTTCCAGGGAAACCTGCCGCACCGCTTCCAGGAAAGGCTGGGACTCGATATCACCGATGGTACCGCCGATTTCCGTAATCACCACGTCGGCATCGGTCTGCTTGCCTACCCGGTAGACAAACTCCTTGATTTCGTTGGTGACATGGGGAATCACCTGGACAGTAGAGCCCAAATACTCTCCCCGGCGCTCCTTGTTCAGCACATTCCAGTAAACCTTGCCGGTGGTCAGGTTGGAATACTGGTTCAGATTTTCGTCGATAAACCGCTCATAGTGGCCCAGATCCAGATCCGTCTCCGCACCGTCCTCGGTGACGTAGACCTCCCCGTGCTGGTACGGGCTCATGGTGCCCGGGTCAACGTTGA
>CALXDU010000068.1 GCA_944387145.1 uncultured Oscillospiraceae bacterium
CTTTGGTGTGGGAAATGCAACCCAGACCAATGCGGTGATTACCAGTATGAACACCGTGCTGGGCTATCTGGGCTGGGAGGAATCTCGGCTCGGTAATCTGTTCATGGGCGTGCTGCTGGCGGTGCTCATTGGACGGATGCTCTTTGGCGGCGCCAAACGGATTTCGCAGGCGGCCCAGAAATTGGTTCCCTTTACAGCAGCTGTGTATATTCTGATGTGTGTGGGCATTCTGCTGGTGAAGGCAGATGCGATTTCCCAGGCATTTTCCGGGATTATCGAAGGCGCATTTTCTCCCCGGGCGGTTACCGGCGGCGTACTTGGCTCAGCATTTCGTGCATTGCGGGTAGGATGCAGCCGCGGCGTATTTACAAACGAGGCTGGTATGGGTACCGCATCCATCGCCCATGCATCGGCCGAGGTTTCACACCCGGCTGAGCAAGGTCTGATGGGGATTATGGAAGTGTTTTTGGATACCATTGTGATCTGTACGCTGACCGCCCTGGCAATCCTGGTCAGTGGCGTACCCATTCCTTACGGAATGGATGCAGGAGCAGTTCTTACTGTCCGTGCTTTTGAAACGGTATATGGAAAGGCGGCCAGCATCATTCTGGCACTGACCCTTTCTTGCTTCGCAGTGGCTACGGTACTTGGATGGGGACTTTATGGTGCCCGATGTGCACAGTTCCTGTTTGGCAGTAAATCCTGGAAGGGGTTTGCCGCAGTCCAGACTGTGATGGTTGCCATCAGTGCGGTCTTGGATACCGGAACGGTCTGGCAGATTTCTGAGACTGTCAACGGCCTGATGTCCATTCCCAATTTGATTGCCCTGGCGGCGCTCACACCGGAGCTTGTCCGCCTTACAAAAGACTATAAAAAAAGTCTGGCGCATGCAGCGTCAGCGGAGGTTACTTATGCAGATTTCCATCAATGCAAACCGTTGTGAACCCTCTCCCATGCGCAAGTTCCATCCCTTGGCGGTGGCAGCCCAGAAGGAAGGAAAGCGAATTTTCCACCTGAATATCGGCCAGCCGGATTTGCCCACGCCCAAGGCTTTTTATGAAGCAGTGAGCAGCTTTAACGCCCGGACTTTGGAGTATGAAGCATCTCCTGGCATGCCGGTTTTGCTGGATGCGGTGCAGAAGTATTACAAGGGACTGGACGTGGATTTGGAGACCAATGATATTCTCATCACCACCGGCGGCAGTGAGGCGCTGCTGCTGACCTGTTTGAGCATTCTGGACCCTTATACGGAAGTCATCATTCCGGAGCCTTATTACCCCAATTACACCACCTTTGTCCATGCAGCAGGCGGTGTTATCCGGGCGCTTCCCACCAATCCCTGGGAAGGTTATCGCTACGCCAAGCGGGAGCGAATTGAGAGCCTGATTACCAAAAATACCCGGGCTATTCTCATCACCAACCCGGGCAATCCTACCGGTGTTGTGCTGAGCGAAGAAGAAATGCGGATGATCGCAGACGTTGCCAAAGAGCACGACCTGTTCCTGATCTGCGACGAGGTATACCGGGAATTCTGCTATGACGATAAATTTGGCATCCCCACCATGGCTCGCTTCCGCGACATTGACGAAAATCTGGTGATCATCGATTCGGTGTCCAAGCGATTCTCTGCTTGCGGCGCCCGGGTAGGATGTGTTGTGACCCGAAACAAGGAGCTGCAGCAGGCACTTCTGAAATTCTGTCAGTCCCGTCTGTCAGTGGCGACAATTGACCAGTGGGGAGCCGCTGCACTGTATTCTGTGGGCCAGGACTTTTTCCGGGAATGCAAAGCAGAATACCAGCTCCGCAGAGATACCGTAATCCGGAAGCTGCGGATGATTCCCGGCGTAGTAGTGGAAGAGCCGATGGGTGCCTTTTACCTGATGGCCAGCCTGCCGGTGGACGATGCGGATAAATTCCAGCGCTGGCTGCTGGAGAAATTCAACGACCATGGCGACACGGTCATGTTCGCTCCTGGAGCACCCTTCTATGAGACGCCGGGCAAGGGCATCAATGAGGTCCGGATTGCCTATGTGCTCAAACAGGAGGACCTGGAACGGGCCATGGATGTTTTGGCACGGGGAATTTCTGTTTACCAGAAGCAGGTAATGAAGGTAAAACCGGAATCTCTGAATTAAATTACGGCAATAACCAGCCGCTTTCTGAGACAATGGGCAGAAAGCAGCTGGTTTTGTTTGATTTCTGGAGGAAGCAGAGCTACAGATTTGCCACTGCCCATGCTGCTTCGACGGCATATGCCTGCGTTATGGTGTATAATGCGAAACAGCACTACGAAAGGGGAGTGGCAGATGTTAAAACGGTTATTTTTCAGTCTGTCAGCAGTGGCATTGGCGGCAGCTCTGAGTCTTCCGGCACATGCTGGAGAATTGGGAGGTTCCATTCGGCTGGATTTGGAGGTTGGAGATTTTGTGGTGACCAATGGGGCTGTCAAACTGTATCAGGTTGCCCAGCAAGGCCCGGAAGGATATTTGGTTTCCGACTCTTTTGGCGGAGGGCTTGTAAAGACAGAGGATGCATTGTCTTCCAGTCTGGCGCAGTGGCTGGCACAGACGGCGGAGGATGGGGGAATTACCCGTCTGCTGGATGCGGATGGCTGCGCAGAATTTTCCCGGCTTCCGGATGGGCTGTATCTGGTAGTCCAGTCTGAAAAAATGGATGGATTCTATCCCTTTGAACCCTTTCTTGTCACCATTCCCATGGATGGAGAGCGGGACATTCAGGTGAGTCCGCCTGTTTTTCCCATTGTGGCGGAGTCTCCTGCTACGGGACAAGATATGCAGCCGTTTCTGGGTGTTGCCGGGATGGTGGTGTCGGGATTCGGTTTGGCGCTTTGCGCAACGGGAAAGCGCAAGTTTGGGTTATAATGGTCTGAAAATAGGAAACCCCATATCTTCCGGGAAGGTGAAAACCGGGAAGATATGGGGTTTTGCTTGCAGCTATGCAATGAAGATACCAATACCAGAGATAAATTGCTTATTCTTGTGCTGCGGAATGAGATAGCAGTTTTTCCAATTCCTTGGCAGCAGGGCTCAGGGGTTGATCCATGCGTTTTACCAGGCATACATGACGAGGGGGGATACGATGGGTCAGCTCCAGACGATAAATATTTTTCTGATCAGAATCGCTTTCCAGAAAGGCCTCCGGGACGAAGCCGATTCCCAAATTGTTCTTAACCATCGGAAGCACCTGATCCGCAGTTGCCGGCTCAATATCTGGCGCCAAAGAGATGCCGTACCGGGTAAACCAGTCGGAATAAAACTGATGGGTCATGGTTTCTTTGCCAAGACAGATGATGGGATTTTCCGTCAGTTCCTTGAGCGACAGCGGCCGTCGGGTAAGGGACGCAAATGCACTGCCGCAGACCGGGACTTCCTGAATTTCTTTCAGCAGAATTTTCCTCATGGATTTGGGAAGAATGACAGGGGTAGTTACCACAGCCAACTCTGCAAGTCCCTCCTGCAATGCGTGGACGGCCTGGGGGGTGGAATGATTGGAAATTCGCAATCGAATTCCAGGATGCTGCTTGAATTGTTTCAAAGTCGGCAGAAGCAGGCAGTGCAGTGCTACCTCACTGGCTGCAACAGAAAGAATTCCCTGAGAAAGACCACCATTCTGGGTCAATTCCTGCTCGCCGGCTGCAATCTGTGCCACCGCTGCGGATATGTGTTTAAACAGCGTTTCTCCTTCCGCAGTCAGGCGGATTCCACGATTGGAACGAACAAATAATGTGCAGCCTAACTCTGCTTCCAGGTTCTTGATAATCCGGGTTACATTTGGCTGGTTGCTGAACAAGGCTGCGGCTGCCTTGGTAAAACTACCAGATTTGGCTACCTGATAAAAAACCCGGTAGTAATCGTAATTGATGTTCACCGGAATCCTCCTATATAAAATTGATATGGATATTATATTAACAATACATTTCCTGTATTTCTGGAAATCTATTATAATAATCGCCGGAATTCCTGTCAATGAGAAAAACAGGGCATAAACCATGGGAGGAGATCAAAATGAACCGGGATTTGACGATAGAAAAACCGGAAACAGTCTTGTGGCAATATTGTTTGCCGCTGTTTGGCAGCATTGTGTTTCAGCAGCTATACAACATTGCCGACAGCTTTGTTGCCGGTAAATTTGTAGGGGAGACCGCACTGGCGGCTGTGGGCAACAGTTACGAGATTACGCTGATTTTTATTGCCTTTGCCTTTGGCTGCAACATTGGTACATCGGTGATTGTGGCCCAGTTGTTTGGCGCAAAGGAATATGGGAAACTAAAGACTGCTGTCTATACTGCCATTATTTCCAGCGGCGTACTGTGCCTGATCCTTATGGGGCTGGGAATTGGCTTCTGCACAGACCTGCTGGAACTGATTCATACGCCGGAAGAAATTATGGCGGATTCTCAGCTGTATCTGGATATCTACATTTACAGCTTGCCTTTTGTATTTTATTATAATATCGCAACGGGTATTTTCTCTGCATTGGGAGATTCCAAGACACCGTTTTATTTCCTGATGGCATCGTCTCTTTCCAACATTGCCATGGATATCCTGTTTGTAACGGCATTCCAGATGGGTGTGGCCGGCGTTGCGTGGGCAACCTTCTTGTGCCAGGGGGTCAGCTGCGTTTTGGCTGTTACGGTGGTGCTGTGCCGGTTCCACAAAATTCAGACCCAGGAGAAAACGGCATGGTTTTCCTGGGCACTGCTCAAGCGAATCAGCGTGGTTGCCATTCCCAGTATCCTGCAGCAGAGCTTTATTTCCGTGGGCAACATTGTGATTCAGGGCGTCATCAATACCTTTGGTTCCGGTGTCATCGCCGGATATTCCGCATCGGTAAAGCTGAACAATCTGGTCATTACCTCTTTTACGACCTTGGGCAACGGTATTTCCAACTATACGGCCCAGAATATTGGCGCAGGAAAGCTTCCCCGGGTAAAAGAAGGATTCCGGGCAGGTTTGAAAATTGTGTGGCTGCTGAGCCTGCCCCTTGCGGCGCTGTACATATTCGGGACAAAGTATCTGGTATATATTTTCCTGGATGCGCCAACGGAAGCAGCGCTGCAAACCGGAATCCAATTCCTGCGCATTCTGGCGCCGTTCTATTTTGTGGTTTCGGCAAAACTGGTGTCCGATGGTGTCCTGCGAGGCGCCGGCATGATGCTGCAGTTTATGATTGCCACATTTACGGACTTGCTGCTGCGTGTGGTTCTGGCAAAGGTATTGTCTGCAACGGCTCTTGGAGCAACGGGCATCTGGTGTGCCTGGCCGATTGGCTGGGTTGTGGCAACGGCACTTTCTGTGGTGCTGTATCGCACTGGTCCCTGGAACAAAAAAGAAAAGCCGCAGGAAGTATAATTTCATAGCATTTGCGCCCCATTTGTCATGGGCGCAAAAATTTTACTCTGTTGAAGAGCGCAAGGATCTGCGAAGAAAGCAATTCATTGACATTTATGGATGGGACTTTTATAATTGGGTAAAAAGATGCGGGAGGATTGCTATGCTGCGGGTATTTCTGGTGGAGGATGAAAGCATTATTCGGGAGACGCTGCGTGATACGGTACCCTGGTCCCGATTGGGATATACATTCGTAGGAGAAGCAGCTGACGGTGAAATGGCACTGCCCTTGATCCGGAATGCCCGACCGGATGTGTTGATTACGGATATTCGTATGCCATTTATGGATGGCTTGTCTTTGAGCAAGCTGGTGATGGAGGAACAGCCGGATATTAAAATCATTATTCTGTCTGGATATGATGACTTTGAGTATGCCCAGCAGGCCATCAAAATTGGCGTTGAACAGTATCTGCTCAAGCCAATTACCAAGGCTACGCTTGTCCATGTCCTGCAGGAAGTCCAGGAAAAAATTCAGTATGAACGGGAACAGTATAGTGACATCAGCCGTTTTCAGCAGGATTCTCAGGAATATGAGCAGTTTGCCAGACGCAGCTTTGTGGAGCGTATGGTGGCCGGCAGACTTACGGTTTCCCAGATTTATGAAGAATCCTCCAAACTGGGATTGTACCTGTTGGCCCAAAGCTACTGTCTGGCATTTTTTTCGATTATTGGGGAAAATTACTCGGAACCGGATGCCCAGGTGCGCCAGGCGCTGCTGGGACTATTTATGAAGCACCCGGAGTATCTTTTGCTCCGCTGGAATCTGACTACCTATATGGTACTGATCAAGGGCGATACCGATCAGATGGAAGGATACATCCACCGTTGTATCAATGCAGTGCAGAATTGTTACAGCACTTATGACCGGGAGCAGAGATGGCATGTGGCAGTGGCCAGACCGATCTGCCGTTTGAGTGCTCTGCCTGGCTGCTTTGAGGAAGTATCCCGGCTTTGGGCCTATCGTTACATTCAGCCTCAGACCCATATTTTAACGGCTGAAACCGTCGGCAGACTCTTGGAGCACCGGGAAGTGCAGAACCTGAATCAGGTGGATGTTTCCAAATTCAGCCCATCTATCTTTCTGGGTGTCATGCAAACCGCGTCCCAGGAGGAAATCTCCAATTTTGTGGGAGAATTTCTGCTGGGTGTACAGGATGCAATTGCTTCGGACGCATTTTGCCAATACCTGATGCTCAGCCTCCGTTTTACGGCGACGGAATATATGCTGTCACTGGGAATTGGGCAGGAAGAGTTTTTGGCAGGATTGACATGCCTGGAAATGGTGGGCAGGACTGTGGGAGAACAGGATTTGCGCACGTATTTTATAGAGATTTTGATGCGTGCGGTCAAATTGCGGGATCGCAGCTCCGGCAGTCAGCATAGGGATATGCTTAGTCAGGCTGTGGCTTATATTGATGCCCATTTCACCGACGACAGTCTCTCACTGAACCAGGTGGCAAAAGAGGTAGACATCAGTCCCAACTATTTGTCGGCGGTATTCAGCCAGGAAATGAAATGTACGTTTGTGGAATACGTCACCAATAAGCGTATGGCAAAGGCGAAGGAACTGCTGCGCAATACGGACAAGCGCTCCGGGGAAGTTGCCCAGGAAGTTGGCTATAAGGACCCGCATTATTTCAGTTTCCTATTCAAAAAGACCCAAGGCTGTACACCCAGGGATTACCGGAGCGGAGGGAAACGCGGATGACTGGAAAAACCGCCTCTATTGCCCATCAGATGAAACAACTGGTTTGGGCTTTTGCACTGTTGACCTTGGCGGTGGTGATACTGGCAGGTTCCACACTTGCGGTGTATCAGAACTGCTACCGGGATCTGCTGTGGAACTTGACCACTGCATCGGAATTCAACCAGGATTTCAAGGAAGAAATCGACCTGAAAATGTACTACTATGTGATCGAAAGCCGTTATTCTGAGGGACTTCCTGTGGAGCAGGTGCAATCTGCCCAGGATCTGGCTCGGGATCTATTGAGCAGTACAACAGATAAGGAAAGCCTTCGGGCGATTACCAGCGTGCTGGATCTATGCCAGAACCTGGAAAACAAAATCTATCAGATAGAGCAGACAGCAAGCTACGATGACTGCCAAAGCCAGTTGGAAAATAATATTTATGTGCTGACTGGTCTGATACAAGAGTACATGTACAATTATCTGTACTGTGAGGCAGTTCGCCTGAATGCACTGCAGCAGGAAACCAGCCGCCGATTATTGGCAGAAATTGCGGCAATTGCCTTGGGCGGCGCAGCGTTTATTTTGATGATGACGCAGTACACGGTAAAACTGAGCAAATCGATTACGGACCCGATGGTGCAGTTGAATCGACGGCTTCAGCAGATTGGTGACGGGGATTTGACGGTATACCCACCGATATCTTCCAACATCCGGGAAATTTGCACCTTTGGCGAAGGCGTGGAACAAATGGTGCAGCGAATGGGGCAGCTGATTCAGGAAGCCACAGAAAAGCAGTCCAGACTCCGCCATGCAGAGCTGGCACTGCTACAGGCGCAGATCAACCCCCATTTTCTGTATAATACCATGGATACCATCATCTGGCTGATTGAAGCGGAAAAAACGGAGGAAGCGGTGGAAATGGTATCGAACCTATCCGGTTTTTTCCGACATTCCTTGAGCAAAGGTGCGGATGTCATTCCGCTTTCGCAGGAAATCTGCCATGTTCATAGTTATTTGCAGATTCAGCAGGTGCGCTACAAGGACATCCTGTCTTATCGGATTGACATGGACCCGCAGATTGGCGGACAGCGAATCCCAAAGCTGACACTGCAGCCGCTGGTGGAAAATGCCCTTTATCATGGCATTAAGTTAAAGCGTGCCAGGGGAACCATTGTCATTACCGGAAAAGTGGATGGGAGGGACATCGTTCTGCAAGTTCAGGACGATGGCGTCGGCATGTCCCCGGAGCGATTGGAACAGCTGCGGCATTCCATGGCCAGCGGAGAACGGGTTGGCTTTGGACTGTCTACGGTTGAGGAACGTTTGCGCCTATTTTTTGGAGAGGGTTACGGCCTGCAAATTGATAGTACGGAAGGACACGGTACTACCATTACGGCTCGGATTCCCTGGGAGGTGAATGGATGAAGCATATCTGGATTTCTCTGATTCTGATTATTCTTGCTTTGCTGGGCATATTCTACGGATTCCGTCAGCCACAGGAGATGGCAGAAGAGGAGGAAGACCTGATTGTCATCGGAATGTCCCAGGTGGGGGCAGAATCAGATTGGCGGGTAGCCAATTCTGAATCCATGAAGCAGGTATTTTCGGAAGAAAATGGCTATCGGCTGCTGTTTGAAGAAGCACGGCAGAAGCAGGAAAACCAATTCAGTGCCATTCGCCGTTTTATCCAGCAGCAGGTGGATTACATTGTGGTAATGCCCATCACAGAAATCGGCTGGGAGTCTGTCCTTCAGGAGGCAAAAGAGGCGGGGATTCCGGTCATCGTGGCCGATCGGAAGATGGACGTGGAAGATCCAAGCCTGATTACCGCCCATGTAGGGGCAGATGTTTACGCAGAAGGGCAGAAGGCAGTAACCTGGGTGGAAAAAACATTCAAAGATCAAGCCCAAGTAAACATTATCCATATTCAGGGAACGCTGGATTCTACTGCGCAGATTGGCCGTACCCAGGCATTGGAAAATGGATTGGCGGAAAACCCAAATTGGAATCTGTTATCCCGGATGCAAGGAGACTTTACCCAAGCAAAAACCTATGAGGTTATGACGGAGTACCTGCGCTCGATGGATTCTTTGCCGGTGATTGATGTTGTGTATTGTGAAAATGATAACGAAGCCTTTGGCGCTGTGGAGGCGCTGGAGTTATTTGGGTATCGATGCGGACCTGGTGGTGTGGCAGTGATCTCATTTGATGCAACCCGGGAGGCGCTGCAGTACTGCCGTGATGGCAAAATTGCGCTGGAAGTTGAATGCAATCCTTTGCTGGGCCCCTTGGTGGAAGAAGTGATTCAGATATTGGAATCTGGTCAGGAACTGCCCAAAACCAATTATGTTCCGAAAGAAGAAGTGTTCACGCCGCAAGATATTACGGATGAACTGCTGGAGCAAAGACCCTATTGAATAAATCCCCATTGAAACGGCCAAAACTGATATAGTCCCCTTAGAGTAGACACTCGAAAAAGCAAAAGTTTTCGAGACTAGACTAGGGGGGCTATTTCTATGT
>CALXDU010000069.1 GCA_944387145.1 uncultured Oscillospiraceae bacterium
GATCCGCTTAATGCTGCTTGGTTCCCCACCTGACATGGTTCACGGGATCTCGTTGCGCAAGACCGATCTCTCAACACCACTTACGCAGGTCAGACGATATACAAAACTTGCCCGGGTGCGGGAATTCACCCCTGCTATAGCGGATTGCAGGTACAGGGCACCGCTAACTCCCCGATTAGTGCGACCTTGTTATAAGCCGGACAGGCATTTACAAGGTAATTATTTACTTAAGCCAGCTTGGATTCAATGAAATCAGCCAGTTCCTGGAAGGTAGCGACCTTCTGATCTTCCATTTCCAGTTCCACACCCAGCTCGGTTTCCAGATCCATAATCATTTCCACAACATCCAGAGAATCGATACCCAGGCTCTCGAATGTGGAATCCGGTCTGATCTCGGAAGCATCCAGTTCCAGCTGTCTGGCTGCGTAATCCACAAGTTTCTCGTACATAGATAAGTCCTCCTTTACGTATTTCTAAAGCACTATCTGCCGATTATTCTATTACAGCTTAGCAGTTTTGTCAATGCTTGTTTTTTCTGCCAAGGACACAGCGCATCCGGCGGCATAGGCAGTGGCCCAGGCGATTTGCAGGTTGAATCCGCCGGTATAGGCATCGCAGTCCAGGATTTCTCCGGCAAAATACAGGCCCGAAACCTTTTTGGATTCCATGGTTTTGGGGTCAACTTCCGAAACCTTCACGCCGCCGCTGGTGATGATTGCCTCAGAAACCGGGCGTTTTCCCACAATTTCCAGGGAAAATCCCTTCAACAGTTCCACCATAGCCCGCCGTTTCTGCTTGGTCAGGGAATTGGCCTGAAGGTGCCCATCGATTTCCAACCGCCGCAGAACCACCGGAATCATGCTCCGGGGCAGCAGTTCTGTCAGGGCATTTTCCATGGAGCGATTCTGGTTTTTATCCAGATCCCGCAAAATCCGCTCGTCCAGTTTTCCTTCCTCCAAGGCAGGCTTCAGGTCGATGATGAGCTTGCAGCCCTCCCCTTTCAGATGACAGCTGGCGGACAGAACCGTAGGGCCGGAGACGCCGAAATGGGTAAACAGCAGTTCCCCGAAATCCCGGTACAGTACCTTTCCTTTGGCGTTGACCAACTTCACGCCCACATTGCGCAGAGAAAGGCCCTGCATATCCGGGCAATCTGTTCCCGAAATTTCCAGAGGAACCAGACTTCCCTCAGGTTCAACGATGGTATGTCCCAACGCACTTGCCATGGCATAGCCGTCACCGGTGGAGCCGGTAGCTGGATAGGATACGCCGCCGGTGGCCAGGATCACCCAGCCAGCACCGTAGGTTTCCTCCCGGGTGCGCACGCCGGTTACACGGCCCTGCTGCGTCAGAATTTCTTCTGCCTGCGCAGTACTGACGGTAATCGGCAATTTCCGCATCTGCCGCTGCAGACAGTCGAGAATGGACGACGATTTATCCGTCACCGGAAATACACGGTTGCCCCGCTCGGTTTTCAGTTCGCAGCCTGCCTCTTCAAAAAAGGCTTTGGTGCGCTCCGGCGGGAAGGCGGTCATGGCACTGTACAAAAAGCGGCCGTTGCGAGGGGTATTTTGCAATACTTCCTGGGCTGTGCAGTCGTTGGTTACATTGCAGCGGCCTTTTCCGGTAATGAGCAGCTTCTTCCCCAGGCGCTGGTTTTTTTCCAGCAGAAGCACCCGGCTTCCCTGGCGTGCAGCGGTGATCGCCGCGAACATACCGGCAGGGCCGCCGCCAATGACAATTCCGTCAAATGCTCTCATGGCTCAACCTGCTTTTCGTAAACATTGTATTCGTCCCAAATCCGCTCCAGATTGGCAAAGGTCTGGGAAAGCTCCTTTTCTCTCCGGGAAGCCACCGACACAATCAGGGCATTGACCAGGCTCAGCGGTGCTACCAGAGAATCCACCAGAGAAACCATGTCACTTTTGGCAACCAGCACATGGTCACTGCACTGGCCCAGAGGAGAGAGCTTGCTGTCGGTAATGCCGATGACCGTAGCCCCGGCGGAGCGGCAGTACTTGGCTCCCTTGGTGGTGGATGCGGAATACCGGGGGAAAGAGAAAGCCACAATCACATCCTCGGAGTTGACACCTACGATTTTCTCGAACATCTCTCCTGCGCTGAATCCGGAAATAATATGAACATTGTTGAACATATAATTCAGGTAATACCCCAGGAAATTCGCCAAGGGTGCAACGCTGCGGACACCCAGAATATAGACCCGTTTGGCTTTCAAAATGGCATTGACCGCTGCCCGGAATTCTCCCCGGTCGATCATTTCCTCGGTCTGGCGGAGCTTTTCCATATCGGAATGCAGAACCATGGATACCACGTCCTGATCTCCAATCCGGTCGCTGGCAACCTCCAGCCGCTGTACGCTGGTCAGACGATTCAAGACCATCTCCTGCATGGCTTTCTGCATGCTGGGATAGCCGTCAAAACCCAAATCCACCGCAAACCGAACTACGGTGGATTCCGAAACTCCTACCGTTTTTCCCAGTCGGTTTGCGGTCATAAATGCGGCCTTGTCATAGGCCTCGGTAATGTATCGTGCAATGCGCTTCTGCCCCTTGGAAAAGGTGGACTCTTTCTCCTGCAGAATCGACAAAATATCGTAACCCATATTTGCCTCCCTGTTTGGCTACAATCTGCTGTGTGGTATACCCATAGTAGCAAATAATTTTCTTTTTTGCAAGTCTAAAAGCGCAATCCTGCAATTTTCCTTTTGAGGCGGATATCCGTCGGCGCTCACGGTTTGCGCAAAAGCGCAACCTCTTCCGGCGTCAGATAGCGCCAGGCGCCCAGGGGAAGCTTTCCCAGGGACAAGCTTCCCTCCCGGATGCGCCGAAGCCGGGTAACCTGCATTCCCGCCGCCTGACACATCCGGCGCACCTGCCGATAGCGGCCCTCGTGAATAGTAACCAGAAATTTGGCCTTGTTTTCTTCCGCTTTCAGTACCCGGACTTCCGGCTTGCGGATGGTATAGCCGTCCAGGGTGATGGGCCGGCAAAGTCTGATTTCTGCACCGGGCACATAGCCGGTTACCCAGACTTCGTATGTCTTTTTTACCTCGTGCTTCGGGTGCATCAGGGCATTGGCAAAGTCCCCGTCATTGGTAAACAGCAGCAGCCCTTCGGAATCCATATCCAGCCGTCCCACAGGATACACCCGGCAGCCGCAGTCTTGCACCAGCTGTGCCGCATTGGGGCGTCCCTTCTCGTCACTGAGGGTGGTGACATAGCCTCGGGGCTTATTCAATAGGATGTACACATAGCTTTTCGGTTCCGGCAAGGGGTTTCCATCCAGCAGAATTTTGTCTTGCTCGGCATCCGCTGTATCTCCCAGTTGGGCCGTTACACCGTTGACGGTGACTCTCCCCTGCTGAATCCACTGCTCCGCTTTACGCCGGGAAGCAACCCCCCGGGCGGATAGAATTTTCTGCAAACGCTCGCCCATGGTTTTCTCCTTGTCCCAAATAGTTCGTTGGGCTTTCCCCAGGGAAAGCCCATGGTTTTTACTTGCCCAGCAATTTCTGCCAGAGAGATTTTTCCGCTTCCGGCGTTTTCTCCACCGTCTGACCGTAGACCACCGGAAACTTCCCTACGGTTTTATCGCCAATCAGCACATAGGCCCACCCAGCATCCGCGCCTTCCACCGCAGGAGCATAGACAAATCCCGGCTCCGGAAGAACCACCTGGGGCATCTCTCCTTCTGCGATGGCATATTCAAAATCCTCCGCCGCCAGAATCTCCACAACCCGATTTTCCCCGCCGATGACTTCCATACTGCCAACCAGATCTCCGGCTTTGACAATTTGCTCATGGCGATATTGGGAAAAGCCTGCTTCCAGCAGTGCGGCATGATCCTGCCAATCACTGGGGTCATTGATGGTGACCGCGATGATTCGGCGGCCATCCCGGGTGGCACAGGATACCAAAATCCGTCCGGCGGCCTTGGTAAAGCCGGTTTTCACCCCGTCGGCACCTTCCACCCGCCAAAGAAGCTTGTTGTGATTGGTCAGGTACCGCTCGCCTACTTTTACGGTTTTGGCAGATACGGTTTTATAGAAAATTGGATTTTCCATGGCATAGGCTGCCAATACCGCCAGATCCCGGGCGGTGGAATAGTGTCCGGGACTGTCCAGGCCGTTGGGGTTTTCAAAATGGGTGCCCGACAGTCCCAGTACCCGGGCTTTGTCGTTCATCATTTCCGCAAACCCTTCCACCGTTCCTCCGCAGTAGATTGCCAGCGCCACCGCTGCATCATTGCCGGAAGAGAGCATCAGTCCGTAGAGCAATTCCTGGATACTCAGCACCTCTCCCTCTCTCAGATACATGGAAGAGCCTTCAATTCCCACAGCTTCCTTGGGAATCCGCATCCGATCCAGCACGTTACACTGCTCGCACACCACCAGGGCTGTCATAATCTTCGTGGTGCTGGCAATCAGGCTTTTCTCCGTGGCCCGCTTTTCATACAGCACACGGCCGCTGACTGCATCCAGCACATAGGCCTTTTCCGCAGAAACTGCGCCGGTTTTTACCGGCAAAAGCAAAGCGGCGGCCAGCAGTGCAGCCGCCGCTCCGGCGAATCGTCGTTTCATTTTCCTCACCCGGAGCTAGTTTTCCCCAGGGAGAGCAGATTATTCCCCTTTTGCCTCTTTTCGGGCATCCAGATAAGCTGTCAGCTTGTCCAGCGTGTCGGGAAGCATTTCCACAATCCGGTCGGCTGTGGAATTGGCAGGTTCCGGAACGGACATCATCCGCACCGCACCATCTTTGATAATCAGAAAGCACAACGGCGTTACCTTCACGCCGCCGCCAGCACCGCCGCCAAAGGGATCTTCCCCGGAGGTCTTTCCCCGTCCATCGGAGCCGGCACCGGCAAAGCCTACGCTGACCTTGGATACGGGAATAATGGTCACACCGTCAGCAGTTGTGATAGGAGTACCGATCACCGAATTTACATCCACCATCTCACGGATTTTTTGGATGGTTGTTTCCAGCATATTAGGAAGTTTCTGACTCATTTTCAGCACCGCCTTTACGTTTCTTCTTCAGATTCCAATATTCTTTCAATCCCCGGATGCCATACACCGCTGTCAAAGCCAGCAGTCTTCCCAGGGTGATCCGCACATCGATTTCCCCAGCGATCCGGGTCTGGTCTGCTGCGAAATCGCATTCTACATTTACATCCCGGCTTTGAATCACAAATACCCGCTCCAGCTGGGCTGTCAATCCTTTGACCGCAGCCAAGGCTCTTCCATAATTCACTGCCAGGTCACAAGGGTCATCCCCTGCCAGAACCAGGTGCAAGCGCAGCCGCTTTACCCGGATTTTCCGCCGCATATCCCCCAGAAAATCCAGTCCTACCCGAATCAGGGGCAAAAAATCCCGGTAGCTGCCGCCCCGTTTTGTCTCTTCCTCCGGCTTTGGTTTCGGAGGCTGGGGCGGTTTGGGTGAAGGTTTCTCAGGCGTCGGCTGGTGTTCCGTTTTGTTCTGCGGTTTCTGATCCGATTCCGGCGTTTCTTTCTCCTTTTTCCCCTGGGGGAATAAGGTTTTTCGGATGGGGCCAAGAATCAGCTGTCCCCGAAAACCATCGGCGTCATACCCGAAATACAGCCCAACAGGAATTGCGCCCAAAGCGGCAACTGCGGCAAGGACAATCCACCAGATCATCCGTTTGCCTCCGCGGCCGCTTCCTGGGGCAGTTCAATGGGTTCGCCAAAGGTGATCTTCTCAATGGGCGGCAGCTCCTCCAAGGAAGAAATGCCAAAGGTGCGCAGAAAGTCCGGCGTGGTTTTGTACTGGATGGGGCGGCCGGGAACGTTCAGCCGTCCGGCCTCCTCAATCAGCTTCTTGTTCAGCAGAGCCGATACCGAGTAGGCGCTGTCCACACCACGAATCTGCTCAACCATGGCCTTGGTTGCCGGCTGATAATAGGCAATGATGGTCAGGGTTTCCAACTGGGAGGCAGAGAGTTTGGGCGGTTTCCGGGTTTCCAGAGCCTTGGTCACATACTCCGCCATTTCTCCGGAGGATACCATCTGGTAGGCTTTGTCCAGTTTCAGAATCCGGATGCCCCGGCGCTGAAAGGCGTAGTCATCGGCCAGCGCATCCGCCGCCTGTTCAATTTCCGACGGGTCCGTTTCCAAAGCGAAAGCCAGACGCTGGATGGTAATGGGCTCGCCGGCGGCAAAGACAATGGCCTCAATGGCACGCTGCAGCTGTTCGGTTTCCATCAGGTCATCTCCTTCTTTTCTTCCTCGTCCAGAAGCCGGACGTTGGGGTTTTCTCCATTGACATCATCTTCCAGAGTTACCGTGTTGGTTTTGCACAAATCCAGGATGGCAAGGAAAGTAGCCACCACTTCCGACCGGGTTTTGTTGCCCCGGAAAAGGTTTTTCAGCCGCTCTACGCCCCGCAGCACCAGCTGGCGCAGAACTTCTCCGGTTTTTCGTCCAATGGGGTACGGCTCCTTGCCCACGATGCCCTGGAAATTGGTGGTGGGCGGAGGCAGCTGCCGGGCACTGCGTTCGGCAATCATATCCAGCGCCCGCAGAAGATCCCGCACATCATGCTGATAGCGGTATCCCTGCTCCCGGCGCAGGGGCTCCGGCCCCTTGGTGAACAGACACCGGCCAATCTCGTTGCGCTCTTCCAGTACCGTAACCGCCAGGCGAATCTGTTCCATCGCCTCTTTGCGCTTGCGCTCTACCAGAGACTGCCGCAGCAAATCCAGCTCGCTTTCCGCCTCCGCCTGTTCCGCGGCGGACAAAAGCATCTTGGTCTTAATCAGCATCAAGTGGGAGGCCATGGTGATGAACTCGCTGGCAATCTCCATATCCATCCGCTTCATCTCTTCCAGATATGCCAGATACTGTTCCAGAATCGCCGTTATGGACACGTCCTGGATTTCAATTTTATTTTTGCTCAGCAGCTCAAAAATAACGTCCAGAGGGCCTTCGAAATCCTCCATGGTTTCATTTCGGCTATGAACAATTCCCTCCAAACGATACTGCGGTTCTCCCATAATGGTACAAGCCTTCCAATAAACAAACAGAATTGGGAATTATTATACCATTGTTTTTTATCCGGCGCAAGTATTTCGGAAAAATTTGCGGTTTTGCTCAGAAAATATTGCATTTTTCGAGCGTGTGTGGTATGATAACTCCAAGAGAAAATCCTGGAGGGATGAGAAGTGGCAAAACGTAGCCGTAACCGGTATCGGGAAATGGAAAGCCTGATGACCAAGATTATTTTAGGCGATACCCTGGTATTCGGGCTGTATCTGCTCTGCGCCAGCAGAGATTGGAGTGTTTTAAAGGTCGTTACCGCCATTATCGCCATCTTTGGCTCCCTTTTATGCGTAGGCTGGCTGTATCTGACCGGTGAATTTTCCCGCAGACGGAGTCTGTGGATGGTTACAGCCTTTGTCAGCATTGTAATCTGTGTAGCGGTATCCCTGCTCTTGGGCTATCCTGTAGGTCCTGCTGCCGCAGGCTAACAAACATTAAATTTCGGTGACAGTTTTCGGGCTGTCACCGTTTCTTTTTGAGCAGAAAAAACGAGGGCGAAAAACGCCCTCGTTTTATGCATTTATCGGTAGAAGGAATTTCCGCCGATGAATTCCCGCACCAGACTGGTGGGAGGGATTTCATCGTCCACATCCGCTTCCTTGACGTAATTGAGCACCTTAACAATATTGCGTACTTCGTCGTAATACTCGTCCTCCGGTTCCACCGCTGTCAGCAGGGGGAAAATGTGCTTTTTCAGCACTGCCAGTTCATAAAGGGTGGAGGAGTTGAAAATCACATCCGCATTTTCCTGGTAGGGGAAAATCCAGCGTTTTTCTCCCTGGCGGACGCTGTCCCACATATCCAGGGTACGCTGAACGGAAGATCCCCGGGTTTCATAGTCACGCACAATCCGCCGCAGCAGGCGCAGATAACTGGAAGGAATCCGGTTGTGATCGTCCAGATTCAGCGGCAGCAGCGGGCTGACGTAGAGGCGGAAAATCAAGCTTCTGTCCACATTTTCCGGGAGCATCGCCGGATTCAGCCCATGTAGGCCCTCCACGATGATGACGGAATCCGGATGCAGCCGCAGCCGGTTGCCCCGCCATTCCCGGCGCCCGGTAAGGAAATTGAAGGCTGGAAGTTCCACTTCCTCCCCTTCCAGCAGCTTTCGCATATCCTCCCGGAACAGGGCAGTATCAATGGTGTTGATATGTTCCAGATCCAGCTTTCCGTCCGGACCGGGCGCAATTTTGTCCCGGTCGATGTAATAATCATCCAGGCTCATCAGGATGGGTTTCTTCCCATGGACCCGCAGCTGGGTTGCCAGGCGGTGGGCAGAGGTGGTTTTTCCGGACGAACTGGGCCCTGCCAGCATCACAGCCTTGGCTCCTCGCTGGCATACCAGATCCGCCACCTGGGAGTACCGCTTTTCGTGCAGGGCTTCGTTCACCCGAATCAGTTCCCGAATCCGTCCGCTGACCGTCAAATCATTCAAATCCGCCACGGTTTCACACTCCATCAGGGTGCACCAGCGTTCTCCTTCGTTATAGACGCTGAAGAAGTTGGGCATGGAGGGCACCTTTGCGCAAACATCCGGGTTCTCATCATCGGGATAGACAAAGATGAATCCCCCATCTGCCGGGAGAATATCCCACACCGTCAGATAGGCCGTGGACGGGACCATTTCACCATAATAGTAATCGGCGAAGTCTGCGTAGGAATACTCGTCAAAATAGGTTTCCGTCCGCCAGGACAGCAGTCTGGCCTTATCCAGCTGACCGGCCTTGGTATAGCGGGCGACGGCACTTTCCAAGCTGACTCTGCGGCGAACCAGGGGAATATCAGCCTGTACCAGTTTCTGCACCTGTTCTTTCAGCTTAGATGCGGAAAAATCCGCCGCTCCATCCACCTGGATGAATACACTGGAACCCAAGGTGCAGTTCATTTTGGCCTTGGCCTGGGGCCACAGCTGCTCCATAGCCAAAAACAGCACAAACTGCGTGGTCCGGACATAGCACTCCTTCCCCGCCTCATCACCATAGTACAGCAGACGCACTTCGCCTTTGGATGCCGCCATGGCACGCCGCATGGAAAGTCTGTCAGCATCCGCCTCTTTCTGCCGCACAGGAATATAGTTCAAGGTGAACACTTCTCCCGCCAGTTTGGCTGCCAGAGGTCGTTGGGACAAAGTTTTCCCCTGAATCCCCAGCTGATTGACCAAATCCAGCAAACTCTGACCAGTCTGGGCCAGAATTTTCCGTCCATCAATGCACAAGTTCATAAAGGCACCTCCTTAAGCGAATCATGCAAATTCTTTGATACATTATACCAAAGAATCCCGGCAGCCGCAAGTTGTTCGGAAGTACAAACTGTAAACGATGTGTTACAAATCCAAGACAGGCTTCAGGCAAAAGAAAAAACTCCGACGCAATTGCATCGGAGTTTATGGAGCGGGTGACGAGGCTCGAACTCGCTACCTCCACCTTGGCAAGGTGGCGCTCTACCAGATGAGCTACACCCGCG
>CALXDU010000070.1 GCA_944387145.1 uncultured Oscillospiraceae bacterium
AACCGTCAGCACCTGGGTGCTGACGGTTTCGTCATTGGGGGCCGGGAGAAACCGAAGGAAGGTTTCCCAGATTGTCATTTTCGCTTCCGTTGGGGATGGATTTCAGATACTCCGTATCGCCACGGTGGGCAATTCCCACTCCGGCAATTTTTCCCTGCTTTGCCAAAGAAACCGCCTGGGGTTTGGACACGAAAGACTGGTCAGACAGCTGATACCCGGTAATTTTCCCGCTCTTTTTTACCAATCCCACAATACGCTTGGCATCGGCAGCCGCCTGGGGAATCTGGTCCAATGTGTTTTTTACAGAATCGTATTGCTCCATTTTTATCTCTCCTTTGAGAGATAGTTTATGCTGCATAGCGGATATTATTCCACTATGCCAAAAAGGAACTCCCATACGCACCCACCTCCACGCCGCAAAGTGCATGGTTTTCAACTGCATCGAGCAGGTACACAAGCCCCGGTGTTTCTTTCACCTGAACAATTCCTTCCAGCTGAGGGTACTCCGGACAGATGGTTAAAAACAAATCCTTCTGCTCTGTCAGCAAATCCGGCTGGTATTGCAGGGTATTCTCATTGACCAGAATGGCACCATAGACAATTTCCGCCTCTACCAGATCCTGGAAAATATGGCTTCCATAGCTCAGTTCCGGCATAAAGCCGGTTTTCTGGTCGGAAATTTCGCAGATGACCGAGAAATTGGAAATTCCCCGGAAACTCACCGGAACACCCAGATCCGGCGAGGATGTACCAATCCGTCCCGGTGTCAAAAGCAGCATCCCCTTCCCCTGGAAATGGTGGTTAATCCGTTCCACTGCCGCCGCCACATCATACTTCTTTCCGTAAGGATAGGCAGCATATCCCTGGGGATCAATCTGTACCACCACGTCAATCTTCCGCTTTCCGGAGCTTCCCATAGAGGCATTCACAATCTCGAAAAAGACGTTTTGCAGTTTCGCCGCTTTCAGGTCGATTGCCTGCCCTGCCTTGCCCAAGTACAGAGGTCGGCACTGAAGCAGGTTTACAACAAAATCCCCTTCTTCGTCCATATTTACAGCAAATTCAATATCGACAGGATTATGATAGACCTGTTCCAGTACCTTCAGGATTTTCTGCATCAGCCCTGTAAATTCTTCGTTTTCCAGCAGCTTCTGGCAGCTGACAAACCAGACTTCCCGCCTTCTTCCCAGTTCCCGCAGGGTCTGCTCCGCCTCATAGTCCCGTTCCAGCACCAGTTTGCGGTACCATTGGGGAAGATATGGCAGCAGCGTATCCAGCGGAACATCGGTCAGCCGATTTTCTTCCCAGTCCAGCACATCAATATTCCGCTGGGAAAATTTGTGCTTTTGGGCCGCGGTTGTCAGGACCGTGGCTGCCGGCCTGTCAAGATTTGCCAGCCGGGGATAGTCCTGATGGGTTCGATCCACCGCACGGGTCCCCAGTCCCGTAACAATGCGCAGCATTCCCGCCTTTGGGTCCATATCGGGCAGCCACTTGTAAACGCTGTGGCTGTAGCCAACACCTGCCGCACCGGGCATAAAATACCGACCATAGTAAGATCCCGATACCCGCTGGACCAAAATTGCCATCTGCTCATCCCTGCGGTCCAGTCCCCGCATACGGCGATATTCCAGTGCGGAATCGTCCATGGTGCTGGCATATACCCGGCGCACCGCCTGCTCAAATGCCGCCAACCGCTCCTCCGGGCTGCCCTGATTGACACAGAACACCGACTCATATTTCCCTGCGAATGCGTTGCCGAAGCCGTCCTCCAGAAAGCTGGAGGAGCGAACAATGTAGGGGCTCTGACCAAAATATTCCAGAACCTGCAGAAACTGTTCCCGAATTTTGGGAGGAAAGGTCCCTTTCAGCAGGTGCTGACGCAGCTTCTGCGCTGCGCCAAAGTATCCTTCCTCCGTCCGCTGGCGAATCCGCAGCCGCCAGTCTCCATTGGAAACAATGTATGTGTAGTAAACATCCGATCCAATATAAAACGAATCATGGGGCTCGTTGTGAAGGGTGAACTCCGGAATTTCTTTCTGGACAATCTTTCTGGCCAGGAGCATACCACAGGCTTTTCCTCCAATGGCGCCGCTGCCAATCATCCGTTCACGCAGGTGAAAATAGTCTTCCGGCGAAAAATACTCCTTGACCATGGCCTTGAGCCGACTGTCTCTGGTCACAGTGCTGTGAATAATCTGCTCTTGTGTATCACTGTCAAACTGCCCCTGGAGAAATTTCAGCTTTGCCATACTGAAAAAGCGGTCATAGCTGTCATAATTTTGGTCCTGGGCTCCGGCATTTTGTTCGCTTCGTATCCGATAATAGCGGCTCATGCCCACCCCGTCTTCCACCGTGGAAAATTCTCCGGTGCTGCGCCGATAGCAATGGGGCAGAAACATCTTATCCGAGTAGCGGTTCCATACTTTCAGCGGGTGCAGATAAACATACTTCTCATTGGCATACACATCCAGCAGCAGCTGTGTAGTTTCCCGAATCCGCGCCACCGTGTCAAAAGAGTGCCGTCCGCGAATCAGAGGGAAATAGGCCACCGTGTCCAGCTCAAACAAGTACGGACAGGTCACCCGAAAGAAATTTCCCATCATCAGATCCGTGTACCACACCGACTGCAGCTCCGAAAGACAGTCAAACACATAGAACGCATCCACCCCCTGGCGGCCGATCTCTTCGTAAATGGCAACCGTAAACGCCTCAAAGCCCTGGTCCGGGTTAAAGCAGCGTACTTTCACGCCCTCCAAATTCTGCAGCAGCGGCTCATGCTGGGCAAAGCGAATATACAAAACATTTCGGCCCTCTGCCACTGCCTGACGGACAAAGGGTTCGGCAAACATGCGAAAGTCCTCAAGATCGGAAATCTGCCAAACCACATTGTCCCCCAACCGGATAGAATCCAGAATGTTATCCATCTGCGGATAGCCGCTTGCAATTGCGTCAAATGCTGCCATAATACCGCTCCTTTCCCAGAAAAAAACGCAGAACAACGGCGAATAGACCGCCATTGCTCTGCTACCTGTTAAGCGTATCATATCCATCGGACAAATGCAAGAATTTTTCTATGTTTTCTTTCTGACATTTGCTGATTGTCCAGATGTCACCCCAAAACGGCGGCTCCAGGATGTCCGGCTCGGTGGATGCTTGCCTCTGAGCAAAACAACCAAAGATTTCGGGCAAACGGCGAAACATATCCGTAAAGCATACCAAACTTCTCACAGCGCACATTTTTCCACTTGACGCGGACAGCACAGCGTGCTAGTATTGCCCCATCAAACAGACGACAACGGTGTCGGAGGGAGATTCTTCCCTTCGGCACCGTTTTTGTTGTTCTGCGAAATAAGGAAGGAGTTTGGATCTATGTACAATTCTGCAGACGTAATTTGGACCTTAGTGGCTGCATTTATGGTTTTCTTCATGCAGGCTGGGTTCGCTCTTTGTGAGGCAGGCCTTACCCGGGCAAAAAATACCGGCAATATCCTGATGAAAAACATGATGGATTTCTGCATCGGTACCCCCTGCTTCTGGCTTGTAGGCTTCGGTGTGATGTTTGCCGGTTCCGGGGCTTTCATTGGCGGGTTTGATCCCTTTATCCAGGGAAGCTATGACTTCGGTACCCTGCCGGTTTGGGTATATGTGATCTTCCAAACCGTTTTCTGCGCTACAGCCGCTACCATCGTTTCCGGCTCTATGGCAGAACGTACCAAGTTCAAGGCCTACTGCCTGTACTCCGCTGCCATCAGCCTCATCGTTTATCCCATTTCCGGTCACTGGATCTGGGGCGGCGGCTGGCTGTCTCAGCTGGGCTTCCATGATTTTGCCGGTTCCACTGCGGTGCACTTCGTCGGCGGCGTATGTGCCTGCCTGGGTGCCTGGATGCTGGGTCCCCGGATTGGCAAGTACACCAAGGACGGCAAGCCCCGGGCCATTCCCGGCCACAATCTGACCGCCATGGCTCTTGGCGTGTTTATCCTGTGGTTCTGCTGGTTCGGCTTCAACGGCGGCTCTACCGTCAGCATGACCAGTGACGACACCATGGTTTCCGCCGGTCTGATCTGCTTCAACACCAACCTGGCCGCTGCAATGGCCACAGTAGCCGCATTGATTACCTCCTGGCTGCGCTACGGCAAGCCGGATGTGTCCCTGACCTTCAACGGTGCCCTTGCCGGACTGGTTGCCATTACCGCCGGCTGCGATATGGTAGACCCCTTCGGCGCTGCCATTATTGGCACCATCGCCGGTGTGCTGGTTATCTTCTCCGTTGAATTCTTCGACACCATTGCAAAAATCGACGATCCCGTCGGCGCCGTTTCCGTCCACTGTGCCAACGGTGCCTGGGGCACCCTGGCCACCGGCCTGTTCTCCACCAGCCAGGGCGTATTCTACGGCCACGGCTTCTCCTTCTTCGGTGTGCAGGTTCTGGGCGTTGTCTGTGTGGCCGCTTGGGTACTGATCTCCATGTACATTCTGTTCTGGCTGATCGACAAGACTGTGGGACTGCGTGTTACCGAGAAAGAGGAAATTGATGGTCTGGACATCCACGAGCACGGCCTGACCAGTGCTTATGCCGGTTTCTCCATCAGCGATGCCACCTACGCAGACCTGCAGATGAACGAGAACACCGACCTGGGTGAAGATGACATCACCAAGGCCAGCCCCGAAAAAATTGCCGCTGCTGTGAAGGTACATCAGGAAAGCCCGCTGCCTGCTGAACTGGATACGGGCATGCACAAGGTTTCCATTATCGCCAGACTGGAAAAGTTTGACATTCTGAAGCGGGCTTTGAACGAAATTGGTGTCACCGGCATGACCGTGACCAACGTCATGGGCTGCGGCCTGCAAAAGGGCAGCGGTGAAAAATATCGTGGCGCAGAAGTTGACTCCACCCTGCTGCCAAAGGTAAAGGTAGAGGTCATTGTCAGCAAAATCCCGGTGGACAGCATCATTGCCGCTGCCACCAAGGCTTTGTATACCGGCCACATCGGAGATGGCAAGATCTTCGTCTACAACGTGGCAAAGGTTGTCAAGGTGCGTACCGGTGAGCAGGATTACGCAGCATTGCAGGATGTAGAGTAATCCCTTTGCTTCGCGGCCTGATATCTCTTACCATATATAATAATCAACTGTAATATCCCCCTTGGTGTCGATCCTCGGAAGAACGAGATATCGGGCTGACACCAAGGGGGATACTTTATGGGCAAGTGCAGAAGAAGCGTGGGCAGCATTTGTATTCACAGCGCTAAGCCCAAAACCAAATTTATGATACCACAGGCAGACATCACCATAATCGGATTGAGTTTCCACTTTCGCAGCACGAAAAATGCGCAGGCAAACAGACCGAACCCTATCCAGTTCAGCTCCCTAAGCGCCATCCCTGCTTCACCAAAAGAAACCTGCGCCAGAATGGACAAGCCAGCGGATGCAATCAACGCAACTACAGCCGGGCGCAGACTGGCCAGTATGCTCTGCAGCACAGTCAGTTTTTTATACCGGAAGTAGATGTAAGCCAGTACGGACACAATGATCAGCGATGGCAAAATACATCCCAAAGTCGCAATAACAGCGCCAGGGAGTCCGGCAATCTGAATGCCCACGAAGGTTGCCGAATTGACGGCGATGGGTCCGGGAGTCATTTCCGCAATGGTAACCAGATCCGTAAATTCACTCATGGTAAGCCATGTGTGATGGTCTACCACCTGAGCCTGAATCAGAGGGATGGCCGCATAACCGCCGCCGATGGAAAACAGGCCGATCTGGACAAAACTCCAAAATAGCTGCAAATAGATCATTTTGTTTCCCCCTCCTTCCGGTGTTCCCATACAGCAGATGCAATACCAATCACTGCGGCAGCCAAAATAACGTACACCACATTCACATCAAAGAAGAAAGTGGCAACAAAGGCAGCAGCCATTACGCTCAGATACAGCCAGGACTTGGATTTAACCACGCCCTTGCCCAGGCTGAATACCACATCCAGAATCACAGCCGCCACACCGGACTGCATTCCCTTCAGAACCAGCGCAACATAGGGATTGGTGGCAAAGGCGGCATAGAAGAAGGAAATCACAGACAGAACCACCATAGGCGGAATGATGGTACCCAACACTGCGAATACCATACCCCAGAATCCTGCCACATGCCAGCCCACCAGAATGGCCGCATTTACCGCAATGGCTCCGGGAGAGGATTGGGCCAGGGCGGTCAGATCCAGCATCTCCTGATCGTCAATCCAGTGCAGTTCATCCACGAATTTTCGTTTCATAAAGGTGACGATAACAAAGCCACCGCCAAAGGTGAAGCTGCTGATGTAGAGCATGGTGAAAAACAGCTTCCGCAGCAGCTTGGGCTTACTGATATGTTCTTTCATAGGCATTCCTTCTTTCCAATGGGTGTTCAGAGGTGAATATCTTGGAAAAATCGGGGCATTTTTCCGGAATGGATACTTCTTTTTGTATGATACATCGACTGCGCCGGAGCTGCAGCAGGCAGCCCCGGCGTTTATGGTCAGACGTTGCTCAGGTCGTCATCTTTCATACAAAGATGGACAGCACCCACCTTAAAGGTTTGCGGCAATGCCAGAATCCTGGGATTGGGGCCAACATACTTTTTCATGGCATCGGCCAGGGCTTCTTCAAAGGTTGCCCGGGTCTTCAGGCCCATGCCCCGGGCAATACCCGGCTCCTGAGCGCCTACAATGTAGATGGCAGAAGTATTCATTTCCGCAATGTGTCCGCAGCTCATCATGGAGAAGCCGTGGAAGGGATGGAAGGCATTGGCAAACCGGTATTTGCGGATATACTCCTGGTTGGTGGCGAAATATTCCCCATAACGGTCCATGTCCGGCAGGATATTCATGTGATCGTGCTGGAACATTTCGTACAGCTCCCGCAGGTAAGGCCAGCGCTCGTCGTGGAAGTAGCCGTTGCAGATGGAGGAACAGATAATCACGCAGTTTTCCTTCATCACCCGCTTGTGGCGAATCACCTGAGCGGACAGGGCCTGCATCATTTGGATGGGGTTGGTGCCCATGCCATCGCCGTAGTGGAAGTTCTGGGGCATACCAAAGACCATCACATCGTACTTTTCTTCCGCGAAGGGAACGTAGGTGCGCTGGTTGGCTACCTTCCAGCTTTCCGGCTGCATGTACTTGGCATAGCCGGAGAAAATAGCAATCTGCCGGGAGTAGGTGTCAAGAACGGCGTCACAGCAGAAGAAGGGATGACCCATCTTCTCTTCCATGTGCATACCGATTTCATCAAACTTGGTACGCATCAAGCTGTGACCGGAAACCGGGGTAAAGTCGCCCCGGTGCATCACCTTGGGCACATGATGGGAAGCAATGCTGCGCCAGTGAGTGATACCGGTGGCACAGTGCTTATAGCCGCCGGAGTAACCGCCGTAGGGGTTGCCCTGGGTATGGCCAATGAGAATGGGGATATCACAGTCGTAGACATATTTGTTCATCAGAACCGGATCACCCCGTCCGGTAAGCCCCAGGTCGATCATGTGCTCGGGGTCTTCAGAGTCGTGACTGGTAATCTGGTTGGTCCAGTAGAATTCGTTGAACAGTTCCTGGCCCAGAATCTGCTTCATCTCCGCCACGGTGGCCCGGGGATGCAGGCCGTTGGAGAACAGCAGCAGGATGTCTTTCTTCTCCACGCCGCCGGCGTAGAGTTCATCCAGACAGGCCCGGATAGACACCTTCCGGTGGGCAGTTGCCTGACAGCCGCCTTTGACAATGTCAGGAATGACGAAAACTACGGTCTTTCCGGGAGCTGCCAGCTCCCTCAGCGCCGGCATACCAATGGGATTGCGGATGCTCTTCAGGGTTTCAGCATAGAGAGAATCCCAGTCCTGGGGCAGACACTCCGGATCGGGGACGGTCTTACCGGGGATAAATACATCGGTATTGTCCGGAAGCTCGGCACTCATAACACCGTGGCCATATTCAAAATCCAGTTTCATACTCTTTCCTCACTTTCCCAGATAGGTACGGATGATTTCCACATATTCCTCAGGGTAGAAACCAATCTCTCCCTGGAACCGGGTCAAGGCAATCAGGCCACCGTCAATTTCGTCAATGGAGGCCAGCATTTGCGCATTGTCCACCTTCAGGCCGCCGCCGTAGACCACATCCATGCCGCCGGTGACTTCCTTCACAAACCGGGCAATTTTGGTAATATAGTCTTTTCCGGCAGGGGTCTTGCCGGGGCCAATGGACCAGATGGGCTCATAGCCGATGACCACCTGGGACTTGTCCACGCCCTCCAGACCAATTTCCAGCTGCTCTTTCAGCACTGCATCCCACCGATCCAGCTCGGTATCCTTCTCGCCGATGCAGTAGAGCACCTTCATACCGGCGTCCACAGCCAACCGGATCTCCTGGTTCAGGATGCGGTTGACGGCCTTGGTGTCCGTCACGCCGGCTTCTGCCAGAATGCCCATCTTGTCATTGCGCTCTTCGCAGTGGCCGATGATGGTGTGCATCACTCCCATGGCCTTCATGGCAGAAACGGGACGATTGGTGGTGAAGGCGCCGAAGTTGCCGCCCACCGCCGTATTCATCCGGTAAACCCCCTGGCATCCTACCTGTACAGGACTGCCTTCCTGCCGGGCCGCCATGGCCCCCAGCAGATGGGCCTCAGGGAAGTACTGGACAAATTCCACCTCAGACGGGTCGTAGTGTTTCAGCGCCTCCTGGGTATTTTCCACAATATATCTGCCCCAGCTTTCAATGGGAGCAATGCGGTTGACGCCGCCCAAGGCCGCAGGCACGTCAAAGCGTTTCAGATTCAAAAAAATGTGCTTCATTGAAAAATTCCTCATTTCACCGCAGGATCGCATAATCCGGCATTGTTTCCATCATCAGCGGCATTGCGTAGTCAAAGAACCGCTCATCAATGCGGTTGCCGTCCAGAATCCATTCCAGAGGGAATTTCTTTTCCACATTGGCCACCTTACTCAGGGGTGCCAGGAACAGATCAAAGGAGTAGGTGCTGCCCCGATGGGCTTCAATGGCAACCATGGAATCGCTTTCTCCCTTGAGGGCTGCTTCCACCGCATATTTGCCTACGGCGTAAGCTTCCATCTGGTCTACCCGGGATGCGTAGGGAATGGAGGCCCGACCCAGCAGGCCGGGTTTTTCCGCCCGGGACTTGAGGTTCAGCTTCTGAATGATCTGGTCTGTCACATGCTGGGCAGTGCCGCCGGGAATCATGTGGCCAAAGCCGTCCACAATACCGGTAGAAGCCAGGGGCTTTCCGTCCAGTCCGCAGATGCCTTCGCTGACGGTAACCAGCAGGCCCTT
>CALXDU010000071.1 GCA_944387145.1 uncultured Oscillospiraceae bacterium
CTCTCGTGAGCGTATCCAGGTGTTTGAAGGCACCGTTATCGCCCGTAAGCACGGCGGTATCGGCGAGACCATCACCTTTCGTCGTATCTCCTACGGCGTGGGCTGCGAGAAGGTTTTCCCCCTGCATTCTCCCAATGTTGCTATGATCGAGACCGTGCGTAAGGGCAAGGTTCGTCGTGCAAAGCTGTACTACCTGCGTGACCGCTTCGGCAAGTCCGCAAAGGTCAAGGAGAAGGTTTAACCTGCTATCGAATAAAAAGAGAGGGCGTTGCCCTCTCTTTTTATTCATTCCGGGATAATTGGATTTTTTTACACTTTGTTATAGAAAACCTGGACTGGTTATGCTATACTGACACACAGGATGCGGTATATTATGAGGATACAGCGGCCGTTTCACCGCATGGAAGGAGGCAGTTATGGCTTCAAATGCAGAAAAGAGAAATACAAAAGAACAAAAATTAAACTGGAAACAGCTGGTTGTTGTATACTTACATGACTGGCTATTTTTGCTCATTGCTATTTTTTTGTTGTTTTTGCTGCTGTTTCGGGTGATCGTTGTTTCGGGTGATTCCATGTACGCTACACTGTGGGACGGAGATTATCTGTTGCTGCTGGGCAACACGTTTTATCACGAACCGGAACACGGTGATGTCGTTGTCATCAGTAAGGAGTCATTTGACGATGGTAAGCCCATTATCAAACGGGTGATTGCCACGGAAGGGCAGACAGTAGATATCGATTTTGATCAGGGAATTGTCTATGTGGATGGGAAGGCTCTTCAGGAGGACTATACCCATAATCTGACGACACGGGAAGAGGGAATGCATTTCCCGCTGGTTGTGGAGGAGAATTGTATCTTTGTCCTGGGAGATAACCGTGGTGTTTCTCTGGACAGCCGGTCTCCGGAAATTGGGCAGATTGATAAGCGGGAAGTTTTGGGGAAAGCCATTTTCCTGATGCTGCCCGGAACCAATCACAATGAGCAGCTGAGGGACTTCGATAGAGTAGGAGTTATTCAATGAATCAGAACGAGCAGATGTATATTCAGTGGTATCCTGGTCACATGACCAAGACCCGGCGGCAGATTGAGGCGGATCTGAAACTGGTGGATGCGGTGTGTGAAATTGTGGATGCCCGGATTCCCATTTCCAGCCGGAATCCGGATATTGACGCAATCTGCGGCGGCAAGCCTCGGATTATAGTGCTGAATCGTATGGATCTTGCGGATCCCAATGCAACCCAGCGTTGGGCAGCGTATTTTCGAAAAAAAGGTATCAGTGTTTTGGCTACGGACTGCAAAAGCCGGAAGGGTATTGCAGATTTTACACCGACTGCAAGAGCTGCCTGCGCAGAGAAACTGCAAAGAGACGGCGCAAGAGGAATGAACCGGCCGCTGCGCGTTATGGTTGTGGGGATTCCCAATGTGGGGAAGTCTACCCTGATTAACCAGATTTCCGGCAGAAAAGGTGCAAAAGCGGAAAATCGTCCTGGTGTTACCCGAGGGAAACAGTGGGTTACGGTCGACAGTGGCCTTCAGCTTCTGGATACGCCGGGTATTCTCTGGCCGAAGTTCGATGACCCGGAGGTTGGCATGATGCTGGCGTATACCGGAGCGGTAAAAGAAGGGGTCATTGACATTGAGGAGCTGGCCTGCCGCCTGATGGAGCTGCTGCATAAATACTATCCCCAAGTACTGCTGGAACGGTATAAAGTTGAAGCGCCGGAGGGTACTCCCGGCTGGGAATTGGTTGAGTTGGCTGGCAGAAAACGTGGATATTTGATTTCCGGTGGAGAGGTAAATACAGAACGCATGTCCAAAATGCTTTTGGATGAATTCCGCAGTGGAAAATTGGGAAAATTTACATTGGAGATGCCGGAGGATATGCTATGAGTTTAGAAAACATGTGGCAGATTGAAGACGGTTTTTATGATCAGGGCTATCAAGTAATCTGCGGCGTAGATGAAGCTGGACGCGGCCCGCTGGCAGGGCCAGTATGTGCTGCGGCGGTGATTCTTCCTAAGCATTTGGAGATCCCCGGCCTGACTGACAGCAAAAAATTGACGGATAAAAAGCGCCGGGAGCTGTTTCCTCTGATTCAAGAGCAAGCTGTGGCCTACGGAATTGGCTTGGCATCTCAGGAAGAAATTGATGAAATCAACATTTTGCAGGCTACATTCCTGGCTATGGAGCGGGCACTGTCTCAGCTGAATGTCCGCCCAGACATGGTATTGATTGACGGAAATCGGGAACGGGATTTCGGTGTCCCGGTTCAAACAGTCATCAAAGGGGACAGCCTCAGTGCCAATATTGCGGCTGCATCGATCTTGGCAAAAGTAACCCGTGACAATCTGATGATGGAACTGGCGCAGCAATATCCGCAGTATGGCTTTGAGATTCACAAAGGCTATGGTACCAAAGCACATTACGAAGCGCTTCGTCAGTATGGCGCCAGTCCCATCCACCGCAGAAGCTTCCTGAAAAAGTTCTATGGGGAAAAGTAACCTTACCGGTGCATGGGGGGAAGCGATTGCTGCAGAGTATCTGCGAAAACATGGGTATCGCTTGGTAGCCAGCGGCTATCGTTGCCGCTTTGGAGAAATTGATCTGATCGTGAAAAACCGAAAATATCTGGTTTTTGCAGAAGTAAAGCTGCGGAAGTCGGCACAGTTTGCCCAGGCTCTGGAATATGTGGACGCGCGCAAACAAGAAAGGCTTCACACGACTGCTTCTTTATACTTATCGGAGAATCCTACGCAGCTACAGCCCCGATTCGATGTTATTGAAATTTATGCACCGGAAGGCATGGAAACAGTTTGTCCGGAAATTTGTCACATGGAGGATGCCTTTCAATGAAGTTCCCGGTTTTTGATTTTCACTGTGATACGGCCCTGGCATTGCTGGGAGAAGATTTGAACCAAGCAGGAAGTTTGAAGAAAAATACCCTGCATATCGATTTGGAGCGGGCGGCCAAGCTGGGAGGATATGCCCAGTGCTTTGCCTGTTTTACCACACCGTTTATGGAAGAGTGGTATCACCTTTCTCCAGTGGTGATTTTTGAACGACAACTTGCTACCATCCAGCGAGAGGTAAGCAAGCACAGTGACTGGATTGCCATTGCCTATTCACCGAAAGAAATTCAGGAGAATTTAGACAATGGTATCATGTCTGCGATTCTGACCCTGGAAGGAACTGCGGGTTTTGGCTACGATCCGGAATTGCTGGAAGATTTGTATACGGTTGGGTTCCGGATTTCTACCTTGGGCTGGAATGAGAAAAATCCTTTGACAGGTTCGCACCAAACCGGCGGCGGTCTGACAGACCAGGGAAAGGAATATGTCCGCCAAGCCCAACGGTTGGGTATGCTGGTTGATGTCAGTCATATCAGTGATGAAGGATTTTGGGATATTATACACATGACCAATGCCCCTGTTATCGCCACCCATTCCAACAGCAGAGCAGTTTGGGATGCCAGCCGAAATCTGACGGATGACATGTTCCGGGCTATCTGTGAAACAGGCGGTGTGACAGGATATAACGCTTGCGCAGAATTTACAGGAGAGAAGCCCACAATGGATACGATCTGCGATCATATTTTCCATTTCCTGGAACTGGACCCTGACGGTACGCACATCGTGTTGGGTGGCGACCTGGATGGTATTAGCCAGATGCCCGATGGGTTTGAAGGCGTTCAAAGCTGGCCGGTGCTGGCCCAGAGATTGCTGGAGCGGGGCTTGGATGCCCAAACTGTACGGAACATCTATTGGAACAATGCCATAGGAGTGATGGAACGTGCTGTATGTAACCACACGAAATAACCGGGATGCCTTTACAGCCCAGCGTGCACTTTTGGAAAATCGAGGCCCGGATGGTGGGCTGTACTTGCCATTTCATATGCCTCACTTTTCAGGAGAAGACATTCACAGACTGCTTGAAAAACCATTTAATCTGTGCGCAGCGGAAGTCCTGAATATGCTGTTTCGTACAGAACTGACGAGCTGGGATGTGGATTTTTCTGTGGGGCGTTTTCCAGTACGGCTGAAGACGCTGCACCACCGGATTTTGGTAGGAGAGACCTGGCACAATCCGGATTGGAGTTTTGATTGTCTGGTCAGCAACCTGACGCTCCGGCTGAGCAGTGAGGTGCAAACACCGGGGGACTGGGCAAGGATTGGCGTGCGTATTGCGGTGCTGTTCGGTATTTTGGGACAGTTGAGACAATCCGGAATTGAAACTGCGGATATAAGTGTTGTTTCCGGCGATTTCTCGGCTCCCATGAGTGCTTGGTACGCTCGAAGCTGGGGCCTGCCCATTGGTAACATTCTATGCTGCTGCAATGAAAACAACAGTCTGTGGGACCTTTTGTGTCACGGTCAGCTTCGCACAGATACCGTCAGCGTGCCGACGCTGATTCCAGAAGCGGATGCAGCGGTTCCGGAAGATCTGGAGCGTTTGATTTTTGCGTGCGGAGGAACTTCGGAAGTGGAACGCTATCTGGAAGTTTGCCGCAGCGGGGGAGTCTACACACCATCGGAAAGCCTGCTCAAAAGACTGCAGAAGGGGCTGTATGTCAGCGTCATCAGTACAGAACGGGTAAAGCAGATTATCCCCAGTGTGTTCAGAACCCATGCATATTTGCTGGACCCTGCCGGAGCACTGGCTTATGGCGGCCTGATGGATTACAGGGCAAAAACAGGACAGACACGACATGCGGTAATTCTCTCTGAGAAAAGTCCTATGAAAAGTTTGAAGACCGTGGCAGAATGTCTGGGTGTGTCGGAGCAGGAGGCAATGCAATGGATTTGACGGTTTACATTTTGCTGGTAGCCATGATTTCGGCACTATTTTCTGACAAAACGGATCAGACAGCTTCCGGAAAAGGCATACTGTGTAAGGTGATCCTGGTGTTAGCAGCCGGCGTTTTCTTGATTACGCTGATTCGGCTTTTCTGAGGACAAATAGAGAAGGGAGGTGCGTCATGGCGCTTTATGCCATTGGGGATTTGCACTTATGCCTGGGCGCACCAAAGCCTATGGATGTTTTTGGCGGTGCCTGGGTTGGCTATATGGACAAGCTGAAAACGGGCTTATCCAATATTCAGCCGGAAGATACCACGGTTCTGCTGGGGGATTTGAGCTGGGCGTTGGATTTGTCCGGTGCCAGAGAAGATTTTTCCTGGATCAATGAGATTCCCGGAAAGAAGATTATCCTGAAAGGGAATCACGACTATTGGTGGAGCACAGCTGCGAAATTCGGTAAATTTTGTACCGACAACGGATTTCAGAACCTGCATTTGCTGAATAATAATTGCTATTTTTACGACAATTGGGCTATTTGCGGAACAAGAGGCTGGTTTTTTGAGGAACAACGGTCGGGGGAGCATGATGAGAAGGTTTTTCGCAGAGAGCTGATCCGCTTGGAGACATCGCTGAAAGCAGCAGGTGAAAAGGAAAAACTTGTGTTTTTACACTATCCCCCCCGATATAAAGGATATGAGTGCCCGGAAATACTGGCACTTCTGGAAAAGTACGAAGTACGCCGCTGTTTTTATGGCCATTTGCATGGCGGAAGCCACAAGCTTGCGATGGAAGGACTTTGGAATGGGGTGGAATTTCGACTTGTGTCGGCTGACTATTTGGGTTTTCATCCCTACACGGTAATTTTCTAAAAGAATTTTCAGAAAACTATGGACAAAAGCCATATATTTTGATAGAATAAATCGGCTATGTAAAAATAAGAAATATAAAATGGTCTCGCCATGCGAACCAATTTAGGAGGATTATAGCAAATGAACGTAAAGAGCATTGAAAAGAAGGGCAACGAGGCTACCGTCGTTGTTGAGATCGACAAGGAACTGATGGAGTCCGGTGTCAACAAGGCTTACATGAAGGCTCGCAAGAATATCCAGATCCCCGGCTTCCGTAAGGGCAAAGCTCCCCGGAAGATGATCGAGGCTATGTATGGCGCCCATGTCTTCTATGAAGATGGTCTGGAGGAGATCTTCCCCGAAGTTTATGACTTTGCCATTGCCAAGCAGGAGTTCAAGGCCATTGGCCGTCCCAACCTGACCGATATGCAGATCGGTGACGACGGTGTGGTTACCCTGACCCTGACCACCGAGGTCTATCCTGAGGTTACTCTGGGCCAGTACAAGGGCCTGGAAGTGGAGAAGGCTGAGGTTACCGTCTCCGATGCTCAGGTTCAGGCTGAACTGGATCGGATGGCTCAGAACGTTGCTTCCACCGAGAACGTTGAGCGGTCTGCAGAGATGGGCGACACCGCCAACATTGACTTCGAGGGCTTTGACAATGGCGTTCCCTTCGAAGGCGGCAAGGGCACTGACTTTGACCTGAAGCTGGGTTCCGGTCAGTTCGTTCCCGGCTTCGAGGAGCAGGTTGTGGGCATGAACGTGGGCGAAGAGAAGGATATCAATATTACCTTCCCTGAGGATTACCACGCTGAACTGGCTGGCAAGCCTGTTGTCTTCCACGTTAAGCTGAACAAGCTGTCTGTTACCAATGTTCCCGCTCAGGACGATGAGTTTGCCAAGGACGTTTCTGAGTTTGAGACTCTGGAAGAGCTGAAGGCCGACATCCGGGCAAAGGCTCTGGAGCAGGCTCAGAAGCAGGCTGATTCCGCATTCGAGCAGAACGCTGTTGAGAAGGCTGCTGAGAACACCACCGTTGATATGCCCAAGGCACTGGTGGAAGCTGAGCTGGATACCCAGATGGAGCGTTTTGCTTACCAGTTGCAGATGAGCGGCTATTCCATGGAGCAGTACGCCAAGATGATGGGCGGCGATGTGAACACCATGCGCAACGCTTTCCGTCCTGCTGCTGAGAAGCAGGCCAAGATCAGCGTAACCCTGGAAAAGATTGTGGAAGTGGAAGGCCTGAGCGTTTCCGACGAAGAGATCGAGGCAGAGTTCCAGTCCCTGGCAGATCAGTACCAGCTGGAGCTGGCTAAGGTTAAGGAAATGGTTCCCATGAATGAGATCACCGGCAGCCTGACCACCCGGAAGGCTGTGAAACTCATTGTGGACAATGCCGTTGCTGTAGCTCCCAAGGCTGAGGAGAAGACCGAAGCCTGATCCAAAGATAGGCAACAGCGTATCTTGTGGACATAAGTGACGGAACTTGGAAACCGGAAAATGGTTTCGGTTTCCAAGTTCCGCTTTGGAATTTCACAGCGAGGAATAACCTTCCTCTTCAATGGTTAGAATGTTTCAAACCCTATTGAAAGGAGACATCACCATGAGTTTGGTTCCCTATGTAGTCGAGCAGACCAGCCGCTGCGAGCGCAGCTATGATATCTTTTCCCGTCTGCTCAATGACCGTATTATTTTCTTGTCTGAGGAGGTCAACGACACCACTGCTTCTTTGGTGGTTGCGCAGCTGCTGTATCTGGAAGCACAGGACCCGGACAAGGATATTCAGTTCTATATCAACAGCCCTGGCGGCAGTGTGACTGCCGGTATGGCCATTTACGACACAATGCAGTACATCAAGTGTGATGTGGCCACCATTTGTGTCGGTATGGCAGCTTCTATGGGTGCTTTCCTGCTCAGCGCGGGTACCAAGGGGAAGCGGATGGCACTGCCCAATTCTGAAATCATGATTCACCAGCCTTCTGCCGGTACCCAGGGCCAGATTACCGATATGGCAATCCATCTGAAGCGTCTGGAAACCATCAAAGCCCGGATGAATCGGATTCTCTCCCAGAACACCGGAAAATCTGTAGAAGAGGTTACTGCTGCCTGCGAACGTGATAATTTCATGTCTGCCGAGGAAGCAAAGGCTTTTGGCCTGATCGACCGGGTGCTGGAGCATCACTAATATAATTTAGAAACGAGGTACCAGGTGCATGGCAAGAACGAATGAGCAGCCGCCGATTCGCTGCAGCTTCTGTGGAAAACGGGAGAACCAGGTAGCACGGCTGATTGCCGGTCCTGGGGTGTATATCTGCAGTGACTGTGTTTCCGCATGCAGTGATTTGCTGCGGGATGAAGTGGACATTGGCAGCCACGAGGGCCTGGAGGCCCCCGAGCGGCTGCCTTCCCCCATGGAGATGAAAACCTTCATGGACCATTACATTGTTGGCCAGGATGATGCCAAAGTTGCCCTGGCTGTGGCAGTTTACAACCATTATAAAAGAATTTACTTTGGCGCAGATTCTGACGTGGAGCTGCAAAAGAGCAACATTCTGCTGATTGGCCCCACAGGCAGTGGAAAAACCCTCTTTGCCCAGACTCTGGCAAAAATTCTGAATGTGCCCTTTGCCATTGCGGATGCCACTACGCTGACGGAAGCAGGCTATGTTGGCGACGATGTAGAGAATATTCTGCTGCGGTTGCTTCAGGCGGCGGACTTTGACGTTGAGCTTGCCGAACACGGCATTATCTACATTGACGAGATGGATAAAATTGCCCGGAAGAGTGAGAATACCTCCATCACCCGGGATGTATCCGGTGAGGGTGTGCAGCAAGCACTTCTGAAGATTCTGGAAGGTACCGTTGCCAATGTCCCGCCTCAGGGGGGTCGTAAGCATCCCCAGCAGGAGATGATTCAGGTGGACACCACCAACATCCTCTTTATCTGCGGCGGCGCTTTCGACGGCCTGGATAAAATTATTGAGAAGCGGACGGACAAGAGCGCAATTGGTTTTGACTCTCCTGTACAGAGCAAGACCAAGCGGGATGTGGGTGCCCTGTTTACCCAAGTAGAACCCCATGATCTGCTGAAATTTGGCATCATTCCGGAGCTGGTGGGCCGTATGCCAGTAATCACCACCTTGCAGAGCTTGTCTCAGAATGACTTGGTTCGGATTCTGGTTGAGCCGAAAAATGCGCTGACCCGTCAGTATCAGGCGCTGTTGGCAATGGATGGTGTTGCGCTGGAGATTACCGATGAAGCATTGCTGCTGATTGCACAAAAAGCAATTGACCGCCAGATAGGTGCCC
>CALXDU010000072.1 GCA_944387145.1 uncultured Oscillospiraceae bacterium
TTTCATAGCGCGAGTGGCCTGCCGAAAGGTGGGAGGTGTTTTGCGCCCTTTTTGGGGTGCGTTTTCATAACAAAAAAAGTCCTTGGAAAACGTATCTGTTCTGGATTTTATTATCCGTTGGCGTGGGCGTTTTGTCGGGTTGGGTAAGCCGGGATGGCATGCAGCTTTATCAGCATTCCATTTCCAAGCCGCCTTTGTCTCCGCTGGCTGTGGTGTTTCCCATTGTGTGGAGCATTCTGTTTGTCCTGATGGGAATTGGAGCCGCCCGGGTCAGTCTGGCACCGCCTTCCCAGGCCCGAAGCTGGGGGCTGAATCTGTTTGTGATCCAGCTGGCAGTAAATTTCCTGTGGAGTCCCCTCTTCTTTAACGCCCAGGCTTTCGGTTTGGCCTTTCTTTGGCTGGTCCTGCTGCTGGGCTTGGTGTTGGGGATGATTCTTCTTTTTCGGAAAGTAGACACCCTGGCTGCCTGGATTCAAATTCCCTATCTGCTCTGGCTGGCCTTTGCCGGATATCTGAACCTTGGGGTATGGTATCTGAACAAATAACCCCATTACACCAACAGCGCCCGGGAAGTTTCCCGGGCGCTGATTTTTTAGCCGATATACTCTCGCTGAATGGCGCTGTCCAGAATTGCCTTGATGACGTTGGCGCAGCAACGGCGCACATCCTCCTGGCGGATCAGGCCGGATTTGACTCCCTGCAGAATCTCTTTCTTATAGCTTCCGCCGCCGGGCATAATCAAATCATTGCCTGCCTTCATGGCAATGGCACTGCTGGCAAGTCCCTGCTTGGTGGAGAACCAGTCCGTCATTACCACGCCCGCAAATCCCCACTCGTTGCGCAAAACCTTGGTACACAGGTCATGGCTGTTGGGAGCGTAGACACCGTTTACCCGGTTGTAGGAGGTCATGATGCTCTTGGCGCCGCCTTCCCGGACGCAGATTTCAAAGCTGCGCAGGTAAATCTCCCGCAGCGCCCGCTCGCTGACATTGCTGGAAACATAGTTGCGGTTGTCCTCCTGGTTGTTGCAGGCAAAGTGCTTCACCGTCACATAGAAGCCCTGCTCCTGCTGAATGCCCTTGGTAATGGCCGCCGCCATGGTGCCGGATAGCCGGGGGTCCTCCGAGAAATACTCAAAATTCCGCCCGCACAAGGGATTGCGGTGAATATTCACCGCCGGAGCCAGCCAGAAGGTACAGCCGTATTCCTTCATCTCCCGGAAAATAGCAGAGCCGATTTCCTGCATCAGCTCCCGGTTCCAGGTCTGGGCCAAGGCGTTGGCCACCGGGAATGCTGTGGTGTACTGGTAGAGCACCGTGTCCTTGTTGGGGTCTGCGGTCATCAGCTTTCGGGCAAATTCCGGCAGGGCATCCAATACCGACAGGGCCATATCAATGGGCTTGACCTTGCCTTGCTTGTTCACACCGGAACGCTTCTGCACCCGCAATCCCGCAGGGCCATCGCACAAGGCCACATTGACCAGGCCTTTGTCCCAGAATTTGGACGTGGTGTTGCCCACGGAGCCCGGCAGATTGAAGCGGTTTTCTCCGCCGAACATGCCGTTGCCCACCACAATTTCTACCATATCTTTCAGGGAGAGGCTGTCCAGCAGTTTCTGAACCCAGGGTTCCTGGCATTCTTCCGGTGTTTCGTAGGTATAGGCAACGGTTTCAATGGCATCGGGGTCAATATCCACCCGGGGCAGCCCCTCTGCAATCACCGGTGCCGGGAACTGCTTTGCCGCCAGCTCTTCCATGGGCTTCCAACCGGCGCAAATGTTCCGATGACGGGATACCACCGCTTCCCGCTCCAGGCGCAGAACGCCGATGACCACCGTATTGCGGGAGGAGTTGCCCAGACGCAGGACGTACTCACCAGCCTCCAGCACATACGCCCCGTCAGACTCCCGATAGCTTGCCAGATTTTTCAGGTCGAAGGAAAGATCCAGGGTCTGCCGCTCCCCGATGCCCAACAGCTTTGTCTTGGCAAAGGCGGCCAAAGACTGGTATTCTTTGGGCAGCTTTCCGTTGGGAGCAGATACATACAGCTGCGCCACTTCTTTGCCGCCATAGGTACTGCCGGTATTGGTAACCGTTGCCTTCACCGTTACCTGGGTTCCCTCCACTCCAATTCCGGCGGAATGGATGGAAAAGGTGGTATAGCTCAGGCCATAGCCAAAGGGATAGGCCGGTTCTACGCCGAAGGAATCAAAATAGCGGTAGCCAACATAGATTCCTTCCTTGTAGTATTCTTCCTCCAGATTGCCGTTGAGATAGCTGTACTCTTTGGCAAAGGGGATGTCCTCATAGTGCTTTGCCCAGGTGTCGGAAAGCTTGCCGGAGGGGGTGACAATGCCGCTGAGCATGTCGGCAAAGGCATGTCCGCCTTCCGTGCCCAGCTGGCACAGGTACAAAATTGCCCCGATTCCGGGAATCTCCCGGGCAAAGGACATATCCATGGCAGAACCGCAATTGATGACCAGCAGAAATTTGGCATAGTGCTCTGCGCAGAAGCGAATGGCGGCCACTTCCTCATCCGTCAGGTACAGATCTCCTTTTTCTGCTTTCCGGTCTCCGCCTTCTCCTGCCTGACGGCTCAGCACATAGATACAGGTATCCGTATCACTGGCCGCCACATCCGCCTGGGTTATAGGCCGTCCATGGGGCGCCCGGAAATTATCCAGCATCATCTGCATGAGACTGTCCTTTTTCAGGAAATTGACCCGTTTTTTCTTCTCTGCTTTATAGGCTTTTTGAGCGGCAGCGTAGGCCTTTTCAAAATCTCCAATCCATTTGCGGGTGGTAATGGTAAAGCCCCGGTCTTCCAGACCTTCCAGAATGGTCACAGAATGCCGCTCGTTCACTTCACCGGAGCCGGTGCCGCCTTTGATGGTGCGGGATGCACCGGCACCATAAAGTGCCACTTTCTGGGTTGTCAACGGCAAAACGCCCTCATTTTTTAACAAAACCATGCTCTCGCAGGCAGCTCTATAAGCAACGGCCAGATTGTCCTTCTCCCGTTGGGTGACTTCCTTGCTGTAGCTGGCTTTGGTCAGCAGTTCCATACAGAATCCCTCCTGTCTTGTTTCCTACATTATAATCGATTCTCATCGTTTTTTCCACACCCTTTTCCGGAAATCCCCTGAATCCTCTGTTAAGAAATTGTGACGAAACGGCAAGCACAGCTTCGCAGGGTATAAATCCGCTTGGTTCTGGCAAGACTTACCCCAAAGGAGGCGGTAAAATATGGTAAAAGGCATTTCCCGTCAGGTCATTGTGGTGCACGCCCCGGAGCCGAAACTCTTTGAGCAGGCCATTTTTATTCTGAAAGATGATGCGGTAGCCTCGGGAATCACCGACGAAGCCCTGCTGAAAGAGGCCCAGCAGGCCATTCATGGTTCTGAGCGGCAAGGGAAAAAGCGGCATCTGTATCTGTATGGTGCAGTCTGGGCTGCCGGCGGTGCGCTGCTGACAGGGCTTGTCTGGGTGATTACCCTGCTGTTTTGACTTGCGAAGGGCGCAAAAATGTAGTATAATGCAGGAAAAATCCTGATTTATCCTTCCTACGGCGGCCTCGCTGAGGACAGGACAGAAAGAGAGAAACCATGCAAATCGGCAATTTGAACGTAACCAATCCCCTGTTCCTGGCCCCCATGGCCGGTGTCACGGACTGGGCTTTTCGTACCATCTGCGCCCAACTGGGTGCCGGTGTTACGGTAACGGAGATGGTCTCCTCCCGGGCGCTGGTATACAAAGACCAGAAAAGTGCCAAGCTGCTGCGCAAAAACGAAGGCAGTCTCTGCGGCGCACAGATTTTCGGCAACGATCCCCAGATTATGGCTCAGGCAGCCCAGATGGCGCTGGAAATCTCCGGCTGTGATTTTCTGGACATCAACATGGGCTGTCCCATGCCCAAAATCGCCAACTCCGGCGATGGCTGCGGTCTGATGCGCACCCCGGAACTGGCGAGCAAAATTGTCGAGGCAGTGGTGCAGGCGGTTTCTGTGCCGGTTACCGTCAAGTGCCGCCTGGGCTGGGATAAGGGAAGCATCAATGTGCTGGACTTCACCAAGCGGATGGAAGACAGCGGCGCAGCAATGGTGGCAGTCCACGGCCGTACCCGGAGTATGCTCTACACCGGTGTTGCCGACTGGGACACCATCCGCAAGGTCAAGGACCAGCTGTCCATCCCCGTCATTGCCAATGGGGACATCACCGACGGGGCCGCAGCTGTCCGGTGCCAGAAGCGCACGGGAGCGGACGGTCTGATGATTGGAAGAAGCGTTTTCGGCGATCCCTGGATTTTCCTGGAAGTTCAGGCTGCACTCTCCGGCAAAGAATACGCCGGTCGTCCCTGTCTGAAAGATCGGATTGATGTTGCCCTGCAGCAGTTCCGGCTCTCGGAGCAGGATCACGGGGAACACATTGCCTGTCTGGAAGCCAGAAAACATTTTGCCTGGTATCTGCGTGGCGTGGCCCACAGCAGCTACTACAAAAACCAGATCACTTCCCTCAACACCATGGAAGATATTTACCGGGTAGCGAAGAATGTGGTGCGGGATCTTCGGTAAGATTCCAGAAATTGTCTGTGATAAAATGTCAGCCGTTTCATACCCTAAGGCAGAGGTGAGGGGTATGAAACGGTTTGTTTTTCTGCTGATGGTGTGTCTGCCGATGCTGGCTTTGCCGGTTCAGGCAGAACCAATCAAGTGGGTGGATTTTGATGTTTCCTATGAATCCATGAAATACGCACTGGAGCAGGACATTGCCACCTTTGACCAGGAAAAGCACATTTCCTGGATCGACATTCTGGCGCTGGCAGCCTGCCGCACCGGCGGAAAATGCGGCCTTGCCTCGGTTCGTCAGGCAACCCAGGATCTGAAGCAGGACAAGTCCCCGGAAGAATTGCTGGGAAATCTATATAAATATTACGATTACTATCACCAGGCCTACAGCGCCGCTTTGGGCGGACTGGTGGGAAGTTACGCCATCGAGAAAAACGGCCAGTGGGAAGCAGCCTATGGTCTGAAAGCCTTCAGCCCCATTGGTGCGGGGTATGGCTACCGCCACTGCGATGATTTTGGCGTAGGACGTTCCTTCGGGTTTCAGCGAAAGCATCTGGGCAACGACCTGATGGGCTCTTTGGGTACCCCCATCGTGGCCGTGGAAGGCGGCGTGGTGGAGGCCCTGGGCTGGAACCGCTACGGCGGCTGGCGGGTGGGCATCCGTTCTTTTGACGGAAAACGCTACTACTATTATGCCCATCTGCAAAAAGATACTCCCTTCGCCCCTGGGCTGGCGGAAGGAGATATGGTGCAGGCCGGGGATCTCATTGGCTTTATGGGAAGAAGCGGCTATTCCGACACCGAAAACGTCAACAACATCGAAACCGTCCATCTGCATTTTGGCATGGAACTGATTTTTGATGAAAGTCAGAAAGAATGCAACAGTGAAATCTGGATTGATGTTTACCAGATTGTAAGGCTTCTGTCCAGCCACCGCAGCAGTCTGCAAAAAGGCAGTGACGGCTGGATGCGGATATATCCTTACCAGGATTTGGACTTAGAAGACTTTCAGCCAAAAATAACCTGAATTTGATTCCGGAAGAATGGTTTCTTCCGGAATTTTTGTTGCAAAATCAGAGAATTTAGGCTATAATGAGTAAGATATACACCTAAGAAAGCAGATTCGACATATCCCATCTGCTTTTCAAAGAAAAGAGGAACCATTTTGAAAACCAGTGATTTTTGGTATGACCTGCCTGAGGAACTGATTGCCCAGACACCACTTCAAAAGCGGGACGCTTCCCGGCTGATGGTGCTGGACCGGGAAACCGGTGCTGTTACCCACAGGCACTTTTACGATATTGTAGACTATCTGAAACCCGGTGACTGCCTGGTGATGAACGATTCCCGGGTGCTGCCTGCCCGGCTGCTGGGTCATCGGCCCACCGGCGGCGCTGTGGAAGTACTGCTGCTGCGGGATTTGGGAAACAAGCGCTGGGAATGTCTGTGCAAACCCGGCAGGAAAATGCAGGTAGGCAACGAAGTCATCTTCGGCAACGGAGAACTGACTGCCACCGTGGCAGAAGTCCGGGAGGACGGCAACCGGGTGGTGGAATTCCACTATGAAGGCATTTTCCTGGAAGTGCTGGAACGGCTGGGAAAGATGCCCCTGCCCCCCTACATCAAAGAAGAACTCCAGGACCAGGAACGCTACCAGACCGTCTACTCCCGGGAAGTTGGCTCCGCCGCAGCCCCCACTGCGGGCCTCCACTTTACCCAGGAGCTGCTGGACAAGATCCGGGCGAAGGGCGTGAAAACCGCCTTTGTCACCCTCCATGTGGGTCTGGGCACCTTCCGTCCGGTAAAGGCAGAGGAAATCACCGATCATCACATGCACAGTGAGCTGTGCATGATGAGCCAGGAAACTGCCGACATGCTCAATGAGACCCGCCGCAGCGGTGGGCGGATTATCTGCGTGGGTACCACTTCCTGCCGAACCCTGGAATCTCTGGTAAACCCTGACGGCACTTTTGCCGCTGGCTCCAAGTGGACGGAAATCTTCATTTACCCCGGCTATACCTTCCGGGCTATGGATGGTTTGATTACCAATTTCCACCTGCCGGAAAGCACGCTGGTAATGCTTGTCTCTGCCTTTGCCGGTCGGGAGCATGTGCTGGCTGCTTACAAAGAAGCCGTGGCCCAGCGCTACCGGTTCTTCAGTTTCGGAGACGCCATGTGTATTCTATAAGCTATCAGGAATAATCCGGTTCAACCCCAATAAAGTGAGGTAATCTATGTTTACATTAAAAAAGACCGAAGGGAAAGCCCGCCGGGGTGAATTTACCTGCGCCCACGGCACCGTGCAGACCCCGGTATTTATGAACGTAGGCACCCAGGGTGCCATCAAAGGCGCTCTCAGTGCCGAGGATTTGAAAAATATCGGCTGCCAGGTGGAGCTGTCCAACACCTACCACCTGCATCTGCGTCCCACGGACAAGGTGGTGCGTCAGATGGGCGGCCTGCACAAGTTTATGACCTGGGACGGCCCCATTTTGACGGACTCCGGCGGATTCCAGGTATTCAGCCTGTCCTCCCTGCGGAAAATCAAAGAAGAAGGCGTGTACTTTGCCTCCCACATCGACGGACGGAAGATTTTCATGGGACCAGAGGAAAGCATGCAGATTCAGTCCAATCTGGGCAGCGATATCTGCATGGCCTTTGACGAGTGCATCGAAAATCCCTCTCCCCGGGACTATGTCCAGAAAAGCGTGGACAGAACCTACCGTTGGCTGGTGCGCTGCAAGGCGGAAAACGCCCGGCTCAATGCCCTGCCGGATACCGTCAACCAGCAGCAGATGCTTTGGGGTATCAATCAGGGCGGCACCTATGCGGACATCCGTGTTGACCATATGAAGCGGATTGCCGACCTGGATCTGCCCGGTTACGCCATTGGCGGCCTTGCAGTGGGCGAAACTGCGGAAGAGATGTACGATATCATTGAAGCCGTAGAACCCCACATGCCCAAGGAGAAGACCCGGTATCTGATGGGTGTGGGAACCCCAACCAACATCATCGAAGCGGTAGCCCGGGGTGTGGACTTTTTCGACTGCGTTATGCCCGCCCGAAATGCCCGTCACGCCAGACTCTTCACCTGGGAAGGTGCCATCAACCTGAAAAACGCCAAATATCAGCTGGACGAAAGCCCCATTGATCCTCAGTGTGACTGCCCGGTCTGCCGCCGTTACAGCCGTGCTTACATTCGCCATCTGTTTGTAGCGGAGGAAATGCTGGCTATGCGGCTTTGCGTGATGCACAATCTGTACTTCTACAACAAACTGATGGAAAAAATCCGCAGCGCCTTGGATGATGGACGTTTTGAAGAATTCCGCCAGGCCTATTCGGCAAAATTGGCCCGGAGAATCTAACTTGCCCCTTGCAATTTCTGCCAGCAATGCTATAATAAACGAGATATTAAACACGAAGGAGATTTATCCATGTTGAATTTTCTGACCTCTACCACCGGAGCCGCCGGAATGGCAAGCCCCCTGATTATGATGGTTCTGATGATCGCCATCTTCTACTTCATGCTCATCCGTCCGGAGAACAAGCGGAAGAAGGAAGCCGAGCAGATGCGCAGCGCCGTTAAGACCGGCGACAAGATCACCACCATTGGCGGTATCGTCGGTACGGTTGTTCACGTTAAGGAGAACCGGATCGTGATTGAAACCGGTGCTGACCAGGTCCGGATTGAGCTGGAGAAGTGGGCCATTTCCTCCAATGAGACCGCAGCAGAAGCCGCCAAGGCAGAAGCAAAGAAGGCTCAGGAAGCCAAGGCTAAGGCCAAGGCTGCCAAGAAGGCTGAAAAGAATCTGTAATTTCGGTTTACACAAAATCCCCGTAGGCAATGCCTACGGGGATTTATTTTGTCTTAGTGCTTTTCAGGATGATTCACCCAATACAGCCACTGCCACAGCAAAGCTGTAATCGCCAGAGAAACGGCCACAGATGGCAGATGGATGCTCCACT
>CALXDU010000073.1 GCA_944387145.1 uncultured Oscillospiraceae bacterium
GGGGATGAAAGCATTGCCACGGTTACCGATGACGGTCGGATTGAAGCAGTGGCTGAGGGCGAAACCGTGGTGACCATTACCTGCGGCCAGCAGAAGATTGAGGTACCTGTCAAGGTATCCTTTGAGAAGCCCACAGAGGCCCCCACAACCGAAGCGACCCAGGCTCCGGACACAGCAGAAACCACTCCTGCAACTACGCCTGCTACAACCCCGGAAACCGTTGCCCAGGACCAGGGCAGTTCAGAACTGAAGAATGTTACCCTGAAGCTGAAGAAAACTGATGTGATGCTGAAAGTTTATTATGAATTCCAACTGCTGCTGGACTGCGATTTGGAGCAGAACGAGGTAGAATGGTCTTCGGAGCATCCTCACATCGCAACAGTGGATGAAGAAGGCTGGGTCAAGGCAGTTAAATACGGCACGACTTCTATTACTGCCAAATATGGTGACCAGGAAGTCAGCTGCATTGTGCGCTGCAGCTGATGGAAGTAGAAACAATATAAAATTATGCGGCTGCTTCCCTGCAGGAGCAGCCGCACTTTTTTATTCTTTGCCGGTAATGGCATTCCTGCGGAACAGGAAGGAAATACACCACAGGCCGGACAGGGCTACAACCGTGTAGACCAGACGGCTGAACAGGGAGCCTGCGCCGCCAAAGAGCCAAGCGACCAAATCGAACTGGAAAATTCCCACCAGTCCCCAGTTGACACAACCGACGATGGACAGGATCAGTGCGATGGTATCCATAGTTTTTACCTCCATTTCAACTTCCGGATGCCATTAGGATGCACAGGTTTTTCAATTTTATCAGGATGATGATTGCAAAAAATGTTTTTTCAGGATATAATACAGAAAAAGTGGGCAAAGGACGGTACAACCTATGACAACATTATATGAAGGCGCATTTGCCAAACTGAATCTTACCCTGGATGTGCTGGGTAAACGAGAGGACGGTTACCATGATCTGCAAAGCGTCATGCAGACCATCTCCATTCGTGACGATGTGGAGATCGACATCGGCACAGGAAAACCCTGGAAGCTGCTGTGCTCCGCAGATGGCATTCCTACCGACGAAAGCAATCTGGCATGGAAGGCTGCAAAGGTATATTGCCAGGCCATGAATGTGGACCCGGACGGCATTGAAATCCGGATTATCAAGCGGATTCCCTCCGGTGCCGGTATGGGCGGCGGAAGCGCCGATGCCGCAGCTGTGCTGCGGGCGCTGAACCGTAACTACGGCGAGCCGCTGTCCATTCTGGCACTGGCGGAGCTGGGCGCCCAGGTGGGAAGCGATGTGCCTTTCTGCACCCTCTGCGGAACCGCTATGGTAGAGGGAAGAGGAGAGCGGCTGCGCAAACTGCCGGACATGCCGGACTGCGTGTTTGTGATCTGCAAGCCGGAATTTTCTGTGTCCACACCGGAGCTGTATCAGAAAATTGACCAGATGGCCATCGCCCGCCGGCCGGACAACCGGGCCATGGAAAGCGCCCTGCTGGCAGGAGATCTGGGCGCCGTTGCGGAGAATCTTTGCAATGTGTTCGACCCGGTGGTTACATCCGATCACCTGGAGCTGAATTACATCAAGTCCATCTGCAACAGCTACGGTGCGCTGAACCAGCAGATGACCGGCTCTGGTTCGGCTGTATTTGCCATCATGCCGAGCTTTGAATACGCAGCAGTGGTGTGCAACATGCTCAAGGAGAATTATCCCCAGATTTTTATTGCCAAACCGGTATAATTTGTGCGAATGCCGTCCATACTGGAAGTATTTCCGTATGGACGGTGTTTTTTATGGTAAAACTGGTAAAACGAGTCATGATCTGCTTTGCTCTGGCAGCTTTGGTCTGGTGCGGCACACTGATTGCCGACCGGCAGCAGCTTCATGAAGAATTGATCCGGCTGCATGTGGTTGCCAATTCTAACGCGGAAGCAGATCAGGAGGTAAAGCTGCAAGTCCGGGACGCTGTGATTAAAAGTCTGGAAGAAGAACTGAAAAATGTTGCCGATGTGGAGCAGGCAAAAGCATACATCCGGGAAAACCTTCCCAAAATCCAGCAAATTGCCAATCAAACCCTGGAAGCCGCCGGCTTTGATACCCAGGCAGTGGTGAGCCTTTGCCAAGAGGCGTTTGATACCCGGGATTACGATACCTTTTCCCTGCCTGCGGGCGTGTATGAATCCCTGCGCATTGTCATTGGAGAAGGCCAGGGGCACAACTGGTGGTGTGTGGTGTTTCCCTCGCTGTGTCTGCCTGCAACATCAGAAGGCTTTTCCGACGTTGCCCAAACAGCGGGATTTCCCGACAGCTTAAATAGCGCCCTGACTGGGGAAGAAGGGTATGAACTTCGATTCTACCTGCTGGACGCCATGGGTCGGCTGGAAAATATCCTGTTTCAGGGGTGAAATATCCCCTGTTTTTTGGACCCATTTTGTGGTATTCTGTTAGATAAAGAAACCTAGAATCAAAAGGAGGGGCTTATGCTGCACTTGCTGCTGGGCCGAGACTGGACGGCCAACCGGGATGAAATCTTACGGCGTATTGCCGCAGATGTGAAGGGGCGAAAGGGTAACCGAATTTTAATGGTACCGGAGCTGATCAGCCACGAAACGGAGCGCAGACTTTGTGCCGCGGCGGGGGATACTGCCAGCCGTTATGCGGAGGTACTGTCCTTTACCCGCCTGGTTCGCCGGGTGGCGGATGCCGTGGGAAGCGCTGTACTGGACTGTCTGGACGATGGAGGTCGTGTGGTGGCCATGGCCGCGGCCGCCCGGCAGCTCAGCAGCAAGCTGAAAGCCTATGCCGCAGTGGAAACCAAGCCGGAATTTTTAACCGGGCTGATTGATGGCGTGGACGAGTTCAAGCGCTGCTGTATTACTTCCCAGGATCTGCGTGCAGCCTCGGAAGAAACCACCGGAAGCCTGGCCCAAAAGCTGGAAGAACTGTCGCTGCTGATGGAAGGCTATGACAGCCTGTGCAGCCGGGGCAAACGGGACCCAAGAGACCAGATGACCTGGCTGCTGGAACAGCTGGAACAAGGAAATTTTGGGGAAGAACATGTGTTTTACATAGACGGTTTCCCGGATTTTACCCGACAGAATCTGCAAATTCTGGAATATCTGATTCGGGTAAGCCCCAGTGTGACGGTGAGCCTGAACTGCGATCAAATTGACTCTGCTCTGCTGTCCTTTGAAAAAGCCGGGGATACCGCCCAGGAACTGTATCGCTGTGCTGATCGTGCCGGTGTGCCGGTACAGATTGAGTATGTTCAGCCCAATCCAACGCCCCTGCAAATTGTCCGGGACCGACTGTTCCAGGGACCCATTTCCTTGGGGGCAGCAAAGGATTGCCTGCAAACCTGCCGGGCGGAATCTGCTTACCAAGCTTGTCTGGATGCAGCAAACCAGGTGCGTCAATGGGTGTCCCAGGGCTGCCGCTACCGAGACATTACCCTGGTCTGCACGGACATGGCGGCATACCAGCCGTTGGTGGATTTGGTATTCCACCGTTTTCACATTCCGGTATACCGCTCGGGAACGGAAGAGATTCTGCAAAAAAGTGTGATCTCCACAGTCTTGACAGGACTGGAAGCGGCGTTGGGAGGATTCGAACAGCGGGCAACGCTGCGCTATCTTCGCTCTGCGTTGTCGCCACTGGAGCCGGATGTCTGTGATTTGGTAGAAAATTATGCTATTGTTTGGGGAATCCGGGGAAAAAAGTGGACCTGGGATTGGGAATACCACCCGGACGGGTTGGGTGGCGTCTGGGATGAAAAATCCCATCAGCTGCTGAATTTGCTCAATGATGCCAGAAGCATGACCATTGCCCCCCTGGAAACGCTGTACCGGGGATTCCGAAATGCCATTGACCTGCAAGGACAGGTTGATGCACTGTATCAATTCCTGGAAGCAATTGATTTGGAACAGCGCCTTTCTCAGATGGCCCAGGAAATGGATGATGCCGGAGACAATCGCAGTGCCCAGATTCTCAATCAGTTGTGGGAAATCCTGATTTCCGCTCTGGAACAGATGCATGACGTTTTGGGCCAGACCCATTGGGAGCCGGAGCATTTTACCCGGCTGCTGCGACTGCTTTTGAGTCAGTATAATGTCGGTACCATTCCGCCGGTGCTGGATGCAGTACAGATGGGCCCGGTAACAGCCATGCGCTGCCACCAGCAAAGGTACTTGATTGTACTGGGTGCGGAAGAAGGAAAGCTGCCCGGCTATTCCGGCTCCCAGGGGTTACTGACCGACCAGGAGCGCGTCACCCTGCGGCAGATGGGTGTTCCCCTGACCGGCGGTGCTATGGAAGGTATCCAGGCGGAATTTGCGGAAATTTACGGCGTGTTCTGCGGTGCAACGGAAAGCATTCGGGTATACTGCGCCGGAGAGCAGCCATCCTTTGTGTTCCGGCGGCTGTCGGAAATGGCAGGGGGGGAGCAGCATGTGACGGACGATTTGGGCTATGGCCCGGCGGACAGCTGGGAAGCAGGAGCCTGCCTTTCCCGCTGGAATGCCCAGGATGCAGCCCAGCATCTTGCGGTGCAGGAAGGATATAAGGCCGCTGTCCGCAGCCGGGATTTCACTCTGGGAACCGTCTCCAAAGAAGGAATCCAGGGCCTTTACGGCACCACACTGAATCTGTCCGCATCCCAGGTTGACCGGCAGGCAGAATGCCGCATGTCCTATTTCCTGAAATACGGCATGCGGGCGAAAGAGCGGAAAGAGGCCAAAATCGACCCGGCGGAGTTTGGTACCTATGTGCATGCGGTGCTGGAGCATACAGCCCGTTGTGTCCGGGATTTGGGGGGATTTCACCAGGTTTCCCAGGAGGAAACTTTGGAGATTGCCCACCGCTATAGCCAGGAATATGCCAAGGAGCGGTTTTCTCAGGTAGAATCGGAGCGCCTGACCTACCTGTTCCAGCGAAATATTCAGGAACTGGATATGGTAGTGGGGGAACTGTGGCAGGAATTGCAGGAAGCGCAGTTTGCACCGAAGGATTTTGAAGTAGGCTTCGGCAGCCCCGAGGGCCTTCCTGCCATTGCCATTCCCAATAGCAGTATGCAGGCTTTGCTGCGGGGTTTTGTGGACCGGGTAGATACCTGGGATGCAACAGGGTGCACCTATTACCGGGTTGTGGACTACAAAACGGGAAAAAAGGATTTTGACTACTGCGATGTGTTTAATGGCGTGGGACTTCAGATGCTTCTGTACCTGTTTGCCCTCCGGGAATCCGGGGAAGAACTGTTGGGAGACCATCCCATTCCCGCGGGCGTGCAGTATTTTCCCGCCCGGGCACCATATTTGTCGGTAGACGGAAAGCTGGAACCGGAGGAAGCGCAGAAAGAGCGAAAACCCATCTGGAAGCGCAGAGGCTTGCTCTTGTCCGATGAGGCAGTGCTGCAGGCCATGGAGCCGGGGGAGTCTCCCCAGCGCATGTGCTACACCATCAAAAAGGACGGCTCCCTGTCCGGTGACCTGGCAGACCGGGAGCAGCTGAAGCTGCTGCAATCGTATGTATTTCACATTCTGTCCTCCATGGTTACGGAAATTGCTTCCGGCAACGTGGAGCCGAACCCCTATACTCGGGGCACCAGCCACAATGCCTGTGTCTTTTGTCCTTATGGCAGCATCTGCCACAAAGACCAGGTGCCGGGACGGCGGAATTATCAGGCAATGTCGCCCCAGCGGTTCTGGGAGGAAATCGAGAAGGAGATGAAGCGCTATGGCAGATAAATTGACCCGGGAACAGGCCCAGGCGGTGGAAAACCGGGGAGGCAGGCTGCTGGTTTCTGCTGCTGCCGGTTCCGGAAAAACCAAGGTGCTGGTGGACCGGCTGCTGACTTATCTCACTGACCCAGCCGATCCTGCCAATCTGGATGAATTTCTGATCATTACATATACCAAGGCCGCCGCATCGGAACTGCGGGGGAAAATTGCCGCAAAACTCACAGAGCGTATTGCCCAGGAGCCGGACAACCGCCACCTGCAAAAGCAGATGCAGCGGCTGTTCCTGACGAAGATTTCCACTGTCCACGGCTTTTGCAGTGATTTGCTGCGGGAATATGCCTACCGATTGGATGTGGCCCCGGACTTCCGGGTGGCGGACGAAAGCGAATGCCGGGAAATTCGTTCCCAGGTGCTGGAAGACTTGCTGGACAGCGCCTATGCCAATGCAGAAAACAGGGAAGATTTCTTGGCTTTCACGGATACTCAGGGCCTGGGGCGGGATGATCGCCTTGTGCCGGAAATCATCGAAAAGGTCTATGACAGCGCCCGGTGTCACTTAAACCCCGATGGTTGGCTGAATGCCTGCCTAAAAGCTACCGAAACCGAAGATATCGTGGACGCCGGGGAAACGGTGTGGGGTAAGTACCTGATGGAAGACCTGTATGACTATCTCGATTGTCAGATTCAGGTTCTGGAGCAGTGCTGCCGGGAACTGGAAGCCAGCGAAGGAATGGAAAAGCCGGCAGCCAATTTGAGTCAAACCCTCAATCAGCTGAAAAATCTTCGTGCCTCCCAAACCTGGGATGAAATTGTCCGCCAAGGGAAAATCGACTACGGCCGTTTGACTTTCCCGAGAAAACTGTCGGACCCGGAACTGAGCGAACGGGTGAAAGCTGCCCGCAATGCCTGTAAAGACGGTCTGGAACGAAAGCTACGCAGTTTCTCGGACTTGTCAGAGGGCATCCTTCAGGACCTTTCCCAATGCGCCGCAGGCGCCAGGGGATTGGTGGCTCTGGTCCGGCAGTTTGACCGGGGTTATTCGGTAGCCAAGCGCAGCCGCCGGGTGCTGGATTTTGGAGATTTGGAACACAGAACCCTGGATTTGCTGTTGGGGAAAAACCGAACCAGCCCCACGGCGGTATCGGAAGAGATTGCCAAACGCTTCCGGGAAATCCTGGTAGACGAGTACCAGGACTCCAACGGTGTCCAGGATGCAATTTTTACCGTTTTGTCAGAAAAACGGCAGAACGCATTTCTGGTTGGTGATGTGAAGCAGTCCATCTATCAGTTCCGACTGGCGGACCCGGGGATTTTCCTGGAAAAATATCGGGATTTTCTTCCTGTAGAACAGGCACAGCCCAAACAGGGAAGGAAGGTGCTGCTCAGCCATAATTTCCGCTCCGGTGCGGAGGTGATTGAAGGTGTCAATGCGGTGTTCGGAACCTGTATGCGCCCCAAGGTTGGCGGCCTTTTCTACGGCGAAGCGGAACAGCTGCGGGAGGGCATTCCCCATATCTCCCTGGAAGAGCCGGGGGTAGAGCTGTACGCCCTGGAAGTCCGGGAGGATGCTTACGCAGAAGAAGCGGATTTCGTGGCCCAGAAGATTCAATCCATGCTCCGGGAGGGAACAACCATCCGCAAAAACGGGAAGCTCAGCCCGGTAACGCCGGAGGACATTGTGATTTTGCTCCGCTCTCCCGGAAGTGCCGGAGGGTATTTCCAGCGGGCGCTGGAGAAGTTGGGAATCCGCTGCACCTCCGGCGGCGGAACAGACCTTTTGCAAACCGAGGAAATTGCCACGTTCCGGGCGCTGCTGCAGACCATCCAGAATCCCCGTCAGGATATTCCTTTGATTACCGTACTGGCAAGCCCGATTTTCGGCTTTACTGCCGATGACCTCGCCCGGTTCCGGAGCCGGCAGAAAAAGGGCAGCGTTTACGATGCGCTGCTGCAAAGCGATGCTCCTAAGAGTAGAGAATTTTTGGATATCTTGGGAACCCTTCGCCAGGAAGCCCGTCACAGCACGCTGACAGCTTTGCTGGAGCGCTGCTTCTGCCTGACCAGAATGGACAGCCTCTATGCAGCCACAGCAGGCGGCGAAGCCAAGCGGGCCAATCTTCAGACTTTCTATCAGCTGGCGGCGGATTACGAACAGGGGAATCTGCGGGATTTGTCCCAGTTTCTGGACTACCTGGACTCTCTGGAAGACCGTGGACTGGTGATGCCGGGGACAGCCAACTCCGGATGTGTCAGCATTATGAGTATCCACAAATCCAAGGGCCTGGAATTTCCAGTGGTGTTCCTGTGCAACTTGTCCCGGAAATTCAATCAGGAAAGCTTGCGGGCGCAGATCCTTTGTGACAAAACCCTGGGCTTGGGACTGTCGGTGGCGGACCGGGAAAAGCGGATACGCTACCCGTCCATTGCCAAACGGGCCATTGCGGTAAAAATGGAGGCGGAAAGTGTCTCCGAAGAACTACGGGTTCTGTATGTTGCCATGACCCGGGCCAAGGATCGGCTGATTATGACTTACGCTGCCAAGAGCCTGGAAAAGGATTTGCAGCAGATCGCCCTGCGCCAGGATTTTGACGGGGGTGAACTGCTGTGCCGGGATGCCATCTGTCTGGGGGATTGGGTGCTGCTGGCTGCCATGAGCCGCAGAGAAGCGGGGGAACTTCACAACCTGGGCGGCAGACCGGCCCATACCCGGTTAAACGACCAGATTTGGAAAATTGCGG